>DASRBR010000072.1:0-4595 GCA_035653495.1 Verrucomicrobiia bacterium | reverse complement strand
TGAACCACAGTTGTTCGCCCAACGCGGAGGCGCGCGCTGATGGCGAACGCATCTGGATCGTGGCCTTGCGCGACGTCCGTACGGGCGAGGAGATCACGTTCAATTACAATTACGACCTGCAGGATTACCAGGAGCATCCCTGCGCCTGCGGCGCGGCCAATTGCGTTGGGTATATTGTAGCGGAGGAGTTCTTCCCTCAAATACCCAAAGACCCGAAGTAAATACCCAAGCACCCAACCACCCAAATACCTAAATACCCAAAGAGTTCGCAACCCGCAGTTTTTGACAGACTTTACGAAATGATCAGAATCTCGAAAAAAAACAGGGTTGAAATCCATTTTGTATTCTGATCATTCAGTTCCTTCTGTCTCGTACCTTTTTAGTCCTTGGTGCTTCGGATTTATTTGGGTATTTCGTCATTGGGTATTTGGGTGTTTTTCCAGATACAAATCCGCCACTTCTTTCGCCAGCACGGTGGCCACGTTCAACTCATCTGCATTGCACAAAATAATGATGCTCAAATGGTCGTCCGGAAAGCGTTGGATGGAAGCTGAGAAACCTGACGTCGCGCCGCCGTGGCCGATGTTTCTGTGCCCTTTATAATCACCGACATACCAGCCAAAACCATAATTTTGCACCTTGCCATTGTTCAACTTCGTGGGCGTCCACGCCGATTCCTTGCTCGATTGATTGAGCAACGACTCGCCATTCAGAGCGGCATCCCATTTGGCCATGTCCGCAACGGTTGAGACGATTGCGCCGGCGGAAAAGATGTCCGTCAAATCGTAATCACGGTTGATGGGTTGATGGTTCTTCATTTCATAACCAGCGGCGCGATGCCGGACGATGGCCGACGGCGAGCGGTCGCGTGTCGAGGTCATTTGCAGCGGCGCGAGAATACGCTCGTGCAGAAAATCCCAATACCGTTCGCCGCTCGTGTTTTCAATGATGTAACCGAGCAGGTTGAAACCGGAATTGCAGTAGGACCAGGAATCGCCCGGTTGAAAAACGACGGGTTGCGCGCTGAGTTTCTGGATGAACTGCTCCTGGGTAAGGTGCTGTCTCAATTCGAAACCGTCGAGCAACGTGTAGTTCGGCAGACCGGACGTGTGCGTCAGCAAATGACGAATGGTGATGTTCGACCAGTTCGTTGGCGCAACTTTCAGATGAGCATTGATCTTGTCGTCCACCGAAAGCTTCCCGTCCTGCACGAGCAAGAGGATGCAGGCAGCGGTGAACTGTTTGGTGATGGAACCGATTTCAAAAACGGTGTCCCTTTGCACCGGGACATCCCATTCCAGGTTTGCCTTGCCATATCCTTTGGTTTTGATGGGATGCCCATCTTTCGAGATGTTCAAAGCGAGACCGGCGATCTGGTGCTTTTGCATTTCCTGCTTGATCAGCGAATCCACCTTGTCCGCGAAAGCAAATCCCGGAACCATCAGCATCACCGCGAGCGCCAAAAAGACGCATGTCAATCGCTTCATGCCAGAGTGATAACGATTTGAGCATGGCAAATCCATCGCGAATTTTCATGCGGCCCGCAGAAAAGACGGAAATCAGTTATCTGCTCTGGCTGGCGAGTGGGTACAATTGGGGTGGCGCTGCTCGATTTCACAAGCAGCGCTGGAATCTTATTTCCTCCCAAGCGCAACGACCCTGGTGTTGTTCCCACCGTTGGCTTATAAGAAAATCAGGCATTGAGGCTCACGCCGCGGTTGGCGCCAGTCTCGATTTCAAGGCCGTGCTCCTTCCATTCATCAAAGCCGCCGTCCATCTCCATCACTGGATAGCCGCGTTCGGCAAATTTATACGCCGCAGTGGCGGCGAGATGGCAAACCGCGCTGTAACAATAGATGATGTTGGTTTTATCTTTGCTCAGGCCCTCCAACGTGTGCCATTTATCCTTCGGCAGGTTGATCGATCCCGGAACATGACCTTTCTGGTAATCATCCTCAGCCCTCACATCGATCACATTGATGTTGTCATGCGCTTTCATCATGTGGTCCACCTCGACGGGACCGGTGGTGAACGAAAGTTTGTTTCCAAAGAATTCCTTTGCCTTGGCTGGATCAACGGGTTTCGTGCTCGGATTCATAATTTCTCCTCTTTTTTGGTTGAACGATGAATTGCGCGCGGCGTCTTGCCGCACGATACTCAATTTAGTCCCAAGATACTGTTTTTCAATTATTCATTTTACTTGCCGACGCCCATCAACCTTGCTTAGCTGGCAAGTGGCGACTTGGTAAATGCGCCGTGATGTCGTGCAAAGAGATTTGAAAGTAAACACGCCTCGGGCTGCCCGGTCCAGGCGCGCTGAAATGAGCAGGGCGGTCATGGATTCCCTTCTGGAAAGGGTATGAATGTGCCATGGAAACAACCGACTCCCTGAAAATCCTGCTCATTGAAAGTCATCCCGGTTTTGCCGGCCAACTCAGGGACATGCTCGGCCAGGCGAAAGGCGCGACATTTGACCTTGCATCCTTCCACAACTTCGAAGACGGCCTCGCGCGATTGCTTTCCGGCGGAATTGATCTCGCGCTGATTGACCTTTGCCTGCCTGACGGAGCCGGTTTGGCCAACATCGAACGTGCGCATGGCGAATCCATCCGTGTTCCCATCATCGTTCTGGGCGAAGCTGACGATGAAACGGTTGCGTTAAGCGCAGTGCATTCCGGCGCACAAGATTATCTGGTCAAAAGCCAGTTGAACCCGCAATTGCTGGGCCGCGCCATTCGTTATGCCATCGAACGCCAACGGGCGGACGCTGCCCTGCTCGAAGCCGAGGAAAAATACCGCGGGATTTTCGAGCACATCGTCGAAGGCATTTTCCAGACCACGCCTAACGGCCAATATCTCAGCGCCAACCCCGCGCTTGCCCGCATTTATGGGTATGCTTCCCCCCAGGAATTGATTGAAAGCGTGAGGGACATCGGCCGCAAATTGTATGTCGAACCAGGGCGTCGGGCCGAATTCGTCCAGTTGATGCAAGAGCACGATGTCGTCCGGGATTTCGAGTCTCGAATCTATCGCAAGGACGGCAGCATCATTTGGATCGCCGAGAACGTCCGCGCTGTTCGCAACGAAAAAAACGAGCTGCTCTATTATGAAGGCACGGTCGAAGACATCACCCAGCGCCAGCTCGCCGAGGACAAACTGCGCGAATCGGAGGCGCTTTATCATTCGCTGGTGGAAAACCTGCCGCAAAACATCTTTCGCAAAGACTTGCAGGGCCGCTTCACATTTGTGAACCAGCGTTTTTGCACGACGGTCGGGCGTCCTGCGTCTGAAATCCTTGGCAAGACCGACTTCGACCTTTTCCCCCGCGAGCTGGCTACGAAATATCAGAAGGACGATCAACGCATTCTGGAAAAGAACAAACTGTTTGAGACGGTCGAGCAGCATCGTCCTCCCGGAGGCGAAATGATTTATGTCCAGGTGGTAAAGACGCCGCTTTACGATTCACAGGGCAAAGTCATTGGCTTGCAGGGAATTTTCTGGGACATCTCGGAACGAAAACGCGCCGAGGAACAGGTCCGTCTGGCGACAGCCGAGCTGGGCCGCAGCCGCGAAGCATTGCGCAAGAAGAACGAGCAGATGGAAGAAGATTTAAAGATGGCCCGCGAGATACAACAAACCATGCTTCCGCAGCAATATCCCTCCTTCCCGAAGTCCGCAGACCCGGCCCATAGCCGATTTCGTTTTACTCATCGTTATCTGCCGACCGGCACAGTTGGTGGGGATTATTTCAATGTGCTGGCGTTGTCCGATGATGAAGCGGGCATTTTCATCTGCGATGTCATGGGCCATGGTGTGAGGTCGGCATTGGTCGCGGCGATGGTCCGCGCGTTGGTGGAAGAGTTAAAACCCCTTGGCGCAGATCCGGGCAAGTTATTGACGCAACTCAATCGCGACCTCTGCGCAATTCTCAAACACACCGGTTCACCCACGCTTATAACGGCATTTTACCTCACGGCCAACGCAAGGACAGGTGAACTTCGTTACGCCAATGCAGGTCATCCGCGTCCTTTTCTTGTGCATCGTGCCAGCGGCACCACCGAGCCGCTCGCAAATGGAACCGGCAAGAAGAATCCCGCGCTGGGTTTGTTCGACGAGGCCACTTACAACACGACCCAATCTCCCATTTCCTCCGGCGACCTTGTCATGCTTTTCACCGATGGCTTGTACGAAGTCGAAGGCAGGGATCAGAAGCTTTACACAAACGAGATGCTGGTTGAAGCCGTGCGTCGCCGCGCGCGAATGCCCGTCAACGAACTCTTCGACAATTTGCTCGCGGAAATCAAGGATTTTGCGCTCGGCCAGGATTTTGTGGATGATGTCTGCCTGGTCGCAATGGAAGTCAGCGACGGGCAATGAGCAATCCGCGACCGTCTATTCGGGCATGATCTTCGTAATCGCGCGCCGCTCCTTTTTGGTCGGACGACCCGCTCCTTTATTGAGAATCGTATAATATAGTGACGTTTTCACCATAATTCAGCCTGTTTCCAGAAGGCGGTGATCAAGGTTTTCCGGCGGCGCATCCGGCCTAATGCCTTGCGGGCTTGGGAACTCAACTGGAAGTAGTCTTTCGGGCA
>DASRBR010000071.1:0-3426 GCA_035653495.1 Verrucomicrobiia bacterium | reverse complement strand
GGCGACGTCTTCACCTTCGTGAAGGAATTCGAGAACATCCCGTTTCCCGATGCTGTCCGGCGCCTGGCCGAGCGCGCCAAGATTCCGCTCCAGTTCGACAACACGCCCGGCCAAAAGCAAAACCGGCACATCAAGGACACGCTGCTGCAAATCCACGAGCAGATCGCGCAACGCTGGCAAAGCGCGCTCGCCAACGAAGCCTGCGGCCAACCCGCGCGCGATTACCTTGCCAAACGCGGCGTTTCCGCCGACGCGGTCAAATTGTTCCGGCTCGGTTACGCGCCGGATGTTTGGGACGACACCGTGAACTGGGCGAAAAGCAAGGGCCACGACCTCGTGCTCGTCGAACAAGGCGGTCTCATCCTCAAGAAGGAAGGCGGCGAGAGCCATTACGACCGGTTTCGCGGGCGGTTGATGTTTCCCATTTGCGACGAGCAAGGGAGGATCATCGGTTTCAGTGGGCGCGTTCTTGATCCAGAAGCCAAAACCGCCAAGTACGTCAACTCGCCTGAGACACCCATCTTCACCAAAGGCAAAGTTTTCTTCGGCCTCGACAAATCAAAACGCGCATTGCTCGACGCCGATTCCGCCATCGTTTGCGAAGGCCAGCTTGATTTGATTTCCTGTTTCATGGCGGGAGTGCAAAACATCGTCGCTCCGCAAGGAACCGCATTGACCGCCGAACACGCGCGCATTCTCAAACGTTACGTTGATGAAGTGGTGCTCTGTTTCGATTCCGACAACGCCGGCCAGAACGCCGCCGTCCGTTCGCTGGACAGCTTGCTGGCGTCGGGACTGGCGATTCGCGTGGCGGTCGTTCCCGCGCCGCACGATCCCGACAGTTTTATCAAAGAATTCGGCGGCGAAGCGTTCAAGCAGATCATCGCGAAGGCCGATGGCTTCTTTGATTACTACCTCAACCGCCTGTGCGCCACGAACGACCTCGCCACCGACAAGGGCCGTCTTGCCGTGTTGCAGTCGATGGCCGAAGCCGTGCACAAAACCGGCAACGTGGTGCTTGTGGACAAATACGCGCAAAAGACCGCCTTGCGCCTTGGCGTCACGCCGGAAGCGGTGCGCGTGGAATTCAAGAAAGCCGCGCGACTGAAACGCCCTTCCCCCCTTGCCACCGAGCACGAAAGCGCGGAACAGGCGAACTCGCCAGCCGAGCCTTCTTCAGCGCCTGAACCGATGCCCAAGCCCAGCACGCCCGAATATTGGCTCCTGAAATTGCTGCTCCTGCACGAAGATTCGCTGCCATGGACGCAGGCGCATCTCGATCTGGCCTGGGTTCAGCATGCGCAATTGCGTGAAATCATTTCCCGCCGGCTCGAATTGCACGCCAGCAACGGCTGGCAGGGTGTCGCCGCATTTTTGACGCAGTGCGAATCCGCCGAGATGCGCTCGCTTTTGATTGAAGCGACCATGGACGAACGCCCCATCGAAAACGCCGCTCAACAGATCGCGGACATCGCCTTGCGCCTGCGCAATCAATTCATTGATCGCCAGCTCGCCACACTTACGCAACGTGCCGCGCAACCTGAACTCAATGACGAGCAACGATTGGAACTCATCCAGCATCAGCAAACGTTGCGTCAACTCAAACGCCAGCCGCTAGCGCCATTGGCAGGCAGCGCCGACGAGCCGTTTTGATCGGCGAGGGACACGAATTTCACGAATTTTCACGAAATAAAATATGCGAATGAAAAACGAGTGACATCAGAAAATCCGAAGCGGGAAGAGATCAAATTATGAATCCTTCAAAGGAGAGAATTTCATTGGACATCATAGCTAAGGGTTTTGAGAAGATCCGAACTGTCCACGATGGCGCAGTGGCATTCGTCAGTTATACCTTTCACGATCTGCAAAGCGCACTGATTACGTCGATCGAATGGAAGCCTTCGATCCCTGAGATTGAACGGGAGAGAATCGCACGCCAAGCCACTTTTGCAGCTGGGGAAAAGGGTCCCATCACCAAGGATACCTTACTTAGCGCAATTTGGAAGAGTGAATCCTCATATCTTGCATTACCGAGCAAAACTTTCGTGGTGGTCTTCTCATTATCCCTGAAGTACACCAAGGAATTAAAAAAAATGCTTGTTGATTCAGCGCGAATTTCCTTTCATTCGGAAATCCCGAAACGATTCCAGGTAAAAGCAACTGGTCGTCCATGGGACCCACAAGTTCCAGCAAACGCCTTTCCTAAAGCATACACAGTCGCGTGTGTCTGCGTTTCTGCGCGATCTGCAATCTCGGCGGAATACAAAGCAATGAGCGCAATCGAGATATTTAGAGGAGTTTTGAACTTTGTCATTAATCGAAGGAAAATTGCGTCTTTTCATATCGGTGGATCATCAAAGTGGGAAGCAATCAATGAAATCCGTCTGGGGACCAGCCATACAGTGCAGTCTTCGGATGGTGTTCTCGAAAAGGAAGGTATCTGGTCGACTGTTTACGATGTACATCCGGCACCTTCATATTGTCATCAAAAGTTGCCAGAAATAATCAAGACCGCCCGGAAACAACTTCGGCGATCAATGCGGGTACCTTACAGTGACGACATGCATAGAATGTGGATGCGATATGCAAATGCCCTTGACCGAAGGGACCTTGATGCGAGTTTCTTAAAGCTGTGGAGTCTGTTGGAATTCGTCACTGGCACGAACGGTGAACGATATGACGAAACTATTCGTCGGACGCTATTTATTTGCGACGATCGGGATTTTCACAAAACGATGCTCGAACACTTGAGAGATCGAAGAAACTCATTGGTGCATTCCGATGATAATTCTCCCCAAGTTGAACATCATGTATTTCAAGTAAAGTCATATGTCGAAGAATTCCTTAGATTGCACCTAGCACATGCGGGCAGATTCAAGACGCGAGCAGCATTTGGTGAATTCCTCGGCCTTCCTCCCGATTTAGATCATTTGGAAGATCGCGTTCGCGTCTATAAGCACGCCATTTTCTTCAGGAAGGGTACGCTGGAATTCGGGAAAAAAATAAACGCCACAAATTCTCAAAAAGGATGACGCTGTTTCGCAGGCTTCATTCGCCGAAAGAAACGTTCTCGAATGTAAAACCGGATATTGTCCTATAATTTCGCCCTCCTGGAAAAAACGCAAAATTGAAGATGGGGTACAGAAAATTTGGCTTTTTGCTTTTGCTTTGAACGCACGCCCTTTACTCTCGCCGACATTGATTCAAACTATGCCTGTGAGATTGTTCAACACGTTGACGCGTTCGATGGAGGAATTTGTGCCGCTAGATCCCGCCGGCAAACAGGTCGGGATGTATTGCTGCGGCCCGACGGTTCATGATTCCGCGCACATTGGGAATTTCCGCACGTTCGTCTTCGCCGATTTGCTCCGGCGTTACCTCGAATTCAAGGGCTTTGCCGTCCGTCACGTCATGAACATCACCGAC
>DASRBR010000070.1:0-9219 GCA_035653495.1 Verrucomicrobiia bacterium | reverse complement strand
GGGCAGCGGAAGCACCTTCTCAATTGGGCCGGTTGGGTTGAAGGGAGCGTTTGAATGCCGGCCGGTGCGCGCATCGATCCATATGGCGGTTGGCGAAGCAGGCAGCAGTTTGACGTTCAATTCCACCGGTTCATTTTGCGGAACATAGATGACGGCCAAATCGCCTTCCGCAGAACGCGCCGCTGCTATGTGGTCAGCCGGCGCGTTGGAGGAGGGCCGATTGGCAACCAATTCCGGCGCGGACCGCAACCGCCAAAAATCTACCGAGCCAAAAATCTCGGCCAGAACACTCACGTTCGCTGCGTTTGGCGAAAGCAGCGCGGTTTGCGGCGGTTCGTTCGTAGCTGAATTGCTCGAACTTTCGCAATGTTCAAAAGTAACGCCGGCCAGCGGCGCTCCAAGCATACTCCAATATGCTGCGCGGCGGGAAATTTCGATTGAGGCGCGGTTGTCCACGTCCACGCACGGCAGCGCGAGATTGACGAGCGGCTTGACCGGTTCGTTGTTCCACGCCTGAGTCATCGGTCCGGCAATGATCCATTGCAAGGCGTCGTCGTTCGTTTGCTGGCTGCATTGGTAGCCGAGCGCGTCCACCCAATCCTGCGCGCGCAGTTCGTCGAGCATCCAATAGGTTTCGGCGGCGTTCATCACGACCGGCGAGTGATGGATTGCGCCGAACACGGCCGGGCCAATCCTTTTCCAGCGTCCTGGCCTGGCATCGTTGCCCGGCAAAAGCCAGACAACATTATTGGCATCCCAACGCGCGACGACGTAGCGCAGCAACGCGATGGCCTGCTCATCCGGCAACGCATCAACCAAGTTTGTCCCGATGGTGAGGCCTTTGGTGAACGGAGTGATGGCATCGAGCAAACTGGCATTATTCAACGCATCGGCCTTCGCATCGAGCTTGCGGAAATAATCCGGATTAATCTGCAGATGCCCGCCATTTAACGTGACAGCAGATGCATCCGGCGAATTCTCAGGCAACGCAATCCAGCGCACAGCCGAGAATTTTTGGCCGGAACGGAGTATCGAATATTTCAGCAGCTCGTCCGGCGTCGAACGGACAACTGCATCGCCAAGAGTGTCCGCCAGCCAGAAAAACGGCATGTGGTCTTCGAACTCGAAATAACGTTTGTCACGCGCCACATGAAGCGGACCATGCTGGTCGAAGAGCGACGAGTTTGCGGAAACGGTGCAAATGAATTGGCCGTCGATATTGTTCAAGCCCTTGTTCGATGCATCCGAGCAGGTGGTGTGGAACTTCCATTCACCGGGAAAATTCGGCGAGAAACGGACGCGCCAGGTTTTGCCGCCGTCCCAAAAACCGTTCACCTTGAATTTCTCGTTCAAAGGCGAGGTGAAAACGACCGTGAGCGTGGCGTCTTCCAGCGGATTTGCATATTCAATGGCGCTGCGAAATTCATGGTCGAAGCGGCCCCATTTGGGGACGAATGCTTGCTTTTGTGAAAAAATGCCGGCCAAAGATACATGCGGATTTGCCAGAACTGCGGTGATGAGAACCACAACCATGACCCATTTGATTGAACGATGCGATTTGCGAAGAAGACTTTTCATAAGCCAGAATTCCCGGTTCATGGGAGGCATCAGACACGAAAGAGCGCAGGCTGTCAAATTCCCGCGCATTGACGGCGGCGCAAACGGTAGTTAACATAGAATGAACTTATTTATTACATGCTCGAAGCCATCGAAAAATTGCTCATTCTCCAGGACCGCGACCGGCAGATCATGCGGATGAAAACGGAATTGTCGCGCATTGAACCGGAACGTGCCCAGCTTACCGCCAAGACAACCAGCGCGCAAAACAACCTGGAAGCCGCCAAGCTGCGCGTAAAACAAATCGAGTCTGAACGCAAGAAGCTCGAACTGGAAGTGGAAGGCAAAAAGCAGCAGATTGAAAAATATTCGCTGCAACAATTCCAGACCAAGAAGAACGAGGAGTACCGCGCGCTGGCGCACGAGATCGAGCTTTGCAAAAAGGACATCATCAAGCTCGACGACCAGCAGATTGAATTGATGGAAAAGGCGGAGCTTGCGCAAAAAGAAGTCCAGGCCGCGAACCAGGTTGCCAATGAAGCCAAGAAATTGCTGGATGGACAGGTCGCCGATCTGAAGAAGCGCGAGGAGAATTTGAAAAAAGAATTGGGCGAACTGGAAGCCAATCGCCAGCAATTGGCGGAAGCCGTTGATGAAGGCGCCCGGTCGCGTTACGAACGGTTGCTCAAGAACAAGGGCTCGAATGTTGTAGTGGGAGTGCAGCATGGCGTTTGCGGCGGATGCCACATGAAAGTCCCCGCGCAACTCATCGTTTCGGCGCAGGCGCAACAGGAAATCATCACGTGCAGCAATTGCGGGCGCATCCTGTATTACACGCCGGACATGGTTTTGGCGGAAGCGGAATAGAAAGACCCAAAGACCCAAGTACCCAAAGAAATCCGAAAACCCAAAAACGGATTTTGACAGAATGAACAGAGTGGTCAGAATTAAAGACGGCTCGCCAGCAGGATTTTTTTACATTCTGATCATTTTGTAAATTCTGTCTAAAATCTATTCGGATTGTGATTTGGGGTTTAGCCATTCTTTGGGTATTTCGTCATTGGGTGTTTGGGTTTTTAAACAGTTTGATTTTCCAACACCCGCGGCGTATTCTTGTCCCGGTTTTGGAAGGGCGGAGAATCGCTTCCGGCGCAAGCCGGGGGAGGAAAGTCCGAGCACCGTAGGGCGCGATGCCGCGTAACCTTGCCGCAGGGCAGGGATACACGCGGGAGAAAGGCAAAAACCTTTCGACGGAAAGTGCCACAGAAAACAAACCGCCGGCGGTTTCGGCTGTCGGCAAGGGTGAAAAGGCGGGGTAAGAGCCCACCGCTCCAAGAGCAATCGCGGAGGCACGGAAAACCCCATCGGGTGCAAGGCCAAATAGGAAGCCCCGGAGCTGCCCGCTCCACTTTTCCGCTCTGCGGGAATGGGTTTCGGGTATTGGCTGCTCAGACAAATGATTCTCTCCCTCGACATTGTCGGGGAAGACAAAACTCGGCTTACAGCCCTTCCAAAACTATTTTCATTTTCAAAAATCATTTTATGCCCGCTTTGGCAGCGGCGTCCGGGTCGATGCCTTTGATTGCAAACTCGAGGACGAAAATATCATCAGGATTATTGGAATTCGTTTTGGCCAGCATTGCCAAAAGCTTTGGGATGGCCGGTTTGGCTTTTTGACCCAAAGCGTACAATCCGAGAGCGCCTGCGTGCTGAATATTTTCGTTTTTGTCATCCAGCAATTGCATTAGGGCTGGAAGAACGTTCTCACTCTCATCCCGGCCTAAGAATCCCAACGTTTGCGCGGCCTGCGCCCTGACAGCGACGTTTTTATCATGAAGGTTCGCAATTAGTCCCTGAGTGACGATCGGAGACCTTGCGCGAAGCGCGAGCAACGCCACTTCTGATCCAAGACGAATTTGTTTATCAGCATTGGTCAAGCCGTCCATTGCCGGAGGTATCGCTGCGCCTCCCAATACAAAAAGCCCACGCATGGCAGAGAGGTGTCTTTGGCCGGAACCAAAAACGGAATACCGATCCGGTAGGAAACGATTCAAAAATCTCATGACTGATAATTTCAACTCTGAATCTTGCGTGCCTGCTTCCCAAAGCAAATACGGAATACAATTTGTACCCATATGCAGGACTGCTTCAGCCGCATTGGTCGTCAGTGCCGATTGTCCTTTGCTGACGTCAACCTGCTCCAGCCATTGCGACAAACTTTTCCCCTTGTAAATTGGATTTGGAACCTGCGGCTTGCGAAGAACTGTCCATGCCAAGCCGCCCAGAATGCTAACAAGCAGGATGCCAAAGAAAATTCTGCAGGCCTTCCTCATCTAGGTGATTCCAGATTGGATTCGGTCACGCTCTTCTGCAGCACCGCCGGCGCGCTTGCCACGTTGCAGCGGTCAACCGCCGTCAATGCGACCGCTTCCGGCAGGCTGCCCAGTTTTTCTTCGCGAACTTGTTCCGGCAGGATCTGCGTGCGCCAATTGGCCCCATCCTTGATTTGCAATACCCACACTGAAACCTTCTCGTTGCCTTCCGGCTTCCATTTCAATTTTCCACTGCTCTTGACCTCCAGTTTCGGTGTCGGCGGAAAATTCGTTGCCAGCCACGGCGATGATGGAATCACGGCTGGCGCAGAATAAGCCTGCGCGGCAAGCGCGTCGCCCAAGCCGCTGCGTCCCGCCACCAACGACTTCATGCTCCAATAAACCTGGCCGGGACTGTTCCCGGACAACTCGCGTGTGAGCCGCACCTGGTTCAAGATTTCTTCCGGACGCCATTTTCCGCCCACGCGTTCCGCGTCGAGCCCGGGCCAGATGTTCCGGTGTTTCGGATTGTTTGCCAGCCACCATTTCAACAACACGGGAAAACTTTGGTCCGGCGGCTCGATGGCCCAGTAAAGTTGCGGGCAACAATAATCAATCCAGCCCTCGGCCAGCCATTTGCGTGAATCGCAATAAAGCACATTGTACGCGTTGAATCCTTTGATTTGCTGGGGATAACCCGGCTGCCAGATGCCGAAGGGCGCGATGCCAAATTTCACCCACGGCTTGGCGGCCTTGATGGATGCGTAAACGCGCTGCACGAACTGGTCCACGTTTTCACGGCGCCAATCATCGCGACTTAATGCGCCGCCGCTTCCGTGATAATTTTTCCAGCTTTGCCAATCGGGAAAATCCAGGTCGCGTTTCTGCGCGTCCTGCTCCTTGTAAGGATAAAAATAATCGTCGAAATGCACGCCATCGATGTCGTAGCGATTGACCACATCCATCACCACGCGCAATGAATAATCCTGCACCTCCTTCTCGCCGGGATCGAGCCAGAGGAAACTCCCATAATGCACCACCATCTCCGGATGCGTGCGGCTGATGTGATTTTTTGAGATCGGATATTTGTGCGCGAGCAGCGCGGCGCGATAAGGATTGAACCACGCGTGAAGTTCGAGTCCTCGCTTGTGCGCCTCGGTGATGGCAAATTCGAGCGGGTCGTAATGCGCAGGCTCTCCCATTTTGCCGGTGAGATAATACGACCATGGTTCGAGCTTCGACGGATAAATGGCGTCACACGCGGGCCGGACCTGAAGGATAATGGCATTCAAGTTCAGCCTGACTGCGCGGTCGAATAAATCAGTGAGTTCCTGCTTCTGTTGCTGCGCGGGCAGACCCGGTTTGGAGGGCCAATCAATGTTGCCGACCGTGGCAATCCACGCGCCGCGAAATTCCCGCGGCACGCCAGGCGGGTTCAGGGTTGTCGGGACGTAATGGACTTGGGCACGGGCCAGCATGGGCAGCAAAGCGGCGCACGCAACGGCAAACAACTGGTTTTTGGACATCATTCAGCCGCGCGATTTACAACAGGAATTTTGCCGGTGACAAGCATTTCTTGGCTCCCGCATCCATTCTTGCCAATTGCGTCAGGTGAACTTATGTTTCGCCGCTTATGGAAAAAGTCGTGATCATCGGCACTGGGTGCGCCGGTCTGACGGCGGCGCTTTACACCGCGCGCGCCAATCTGCAACCGCTTGTCCTCACCGGCTGTCATCCCGGCGGACTGCTCACCACCACCAGCATCGTCGAGAATTATCCTGGCTTTCCCGAGGGCATCGACGGCTACGAATTGATGGTGCGCATGCAAAAACAGGCCGAACGTTTCGGCGCGCGTGTGAAATTCGGCACGGTCGAATCGGTCGATTTTTCCAGGCAACCATTCGTTTTGGATGTGGACGGCGAAAAGGTGGAAAGCGAGACCGTCATCATCGCCAGCGGCGCGGGGCATCGTCATCTTGGCCTGGACACGGAAGCGAAGCTGGAGAAAAAGGGCGTGACGTATTGCGCGACATGCGACGGCGCGTTGCCGATGTTCCGCAATCAAGCATTGGTCGTCGTCGGCGGCGGTGATTCGGCTTGTGAAGAAGCGACTTATCTGACGCGCTTTGCCTCCACCGTTTACCTGGTGCATCGTCGCGATACATTGCGGGCGTCGCGCATCATGGCCGAACGTACGCTTGCGCATGCCAAAATCAAGCCGGTCTGGGATTCGGTCGTCACGGAAGTGATCGGCGTGAAACAGGACAAGGTCACTGGAGTTCGAGTGAAGAATTTGAAGACGAATGCCGAAAGCACGCTCGATTGTGCCGGAGTTTTCGTCGCCATCGGCCATATCCCGAACACGCAGATTTTCAAAGGCATGCTTGAAATGGACGAGAACGGTTACATCATCCGCAAACGCGGTTCGGAGACGAGCGTGCCGGGCGTGTTCGTTGCGGGCGATTGCTCGGACCATGTCTATCGGCAGGCGATCACGGCGGCAGGAATGGGCTGCGCGGCAGCGATAGATGCCGAGCGCTATCTCGCGGCGAAGAACGAATGATTTTTGGTTTGCGAATGTTTCAAGTTGTTTTGCCGATGTTAAAGTGCCTTCACCCCGGTCGTTGTAGCGCAGGCATTCCTGCCTGCTGTATCGCCGACATTCTTGTCGGCGAAGCGACATAGATACGACGCAGGCTGGAAAGCCTGCGATACGGCAGACAAGAATGTCTGCGCTACATGCCGCAGTCGCCTTCACCGATTCACCCCACAAGCTTGTAACCGACGCCATGGACGGTGACGAGCAGGCGCGGTTCGCCTTGATTGTCGCCGAGTTTTTTTCGTAGCTGCACAACGACCTGGTCCAATGTGCGCGTGGTGCCGAAATAATTGTAACCCCAGACCTCATTGAGCAAGCGGTCGCGCGAAAGCACTTCGCCGCGATACGCGTGAAAAACCTGCAAGAGGTTCAACTCCTTTGCGGTCAGTTCCTCGATCTGCCGGCCTCGTTTGATCTCAAACGTCTTCGGGTCGATGGCCGCTTCGCCGATGCGGAATGGCTTGTCCGAGTCACTGGTCGAAGGAGCGGAATTGGAAGTGCGCCGCAACAGCGCCTGGATGCGCGCAAGCAATTCCCGCACGCCAAACGGCTTCGTCACATAATCGTCCGCGCCCAGATCGAGCCCCACCACCTTGTCGATTTCCTGTCCCTTGGCCGTGAGCATCAGGATGGGCGTGGTGATTTTTTTCTCGCGTAACCGTTTGCAGATATCGTAACCACTTAGGCCGGGAAGCATCACGTCAAGCACCACGAGCGCGGGGCGATGCTGTTGAAAGGCGGCGATGGCCTGGTCGCCGCGATTGCAGACAGCCACGTCGAACGATTCGCTTTTCAACACTTCTTCCAGCCCGAGCAAAATGTGCGGGTCGTCTTCAACGATGAGGATTTTGGTTTTAGCTGACATTGGCAGGTGCAGGGGAATCGTGTTCCACCGGCAGTCTCAAGATGAAACAGCTTCCGCCGCCGTCGCGCGGACGATAAAAGACATCGCCGCCGTGCGCGCGGGCAATCTGCCGCGCCAGCGTGAGTCCAAGACCCGAGCCTTGGATGCCGCTGCTCAAGGAATCGTGCGCGCGATAGAATTGCTCGAAAATCTTTTCTTCAGAACCGCGCGGGACGCCAGGGCCGCGATCAAGGACCCGCAAATCCACATGCGGCAACGGCTCGCGCGTGACTTCAATCTCCACGCCGATTTCTTTGGCGTCACCGGAATATTTTTCGGCATTGGAAAGCAAATTGACAATCACCTGAGCCAGCGTATCACGGTCGCCGTTGATGCGCACCGGAAAATCAGGCAATGCGACGCGCAGCTTGAAATTTGAGGCCTCGAGTTGCGGACGATACGACTCGACGGTGTGCCGAACTAGTTCGATCAAATCGCATTGCTCGAAATGATATTTCTTTTCGCCTCGTTCCATGCGGGAGAAATCGAGGACGTTGTTGATAAGCCGGGTCAGGCGCGAAGCTTCGGCAGTGATGATGTTCAGGTAGGATTGCCGTTTTTCCGGGGCGACGACCCGGTCCTCGGCGAGCAATTCCGAGAACATGCGGATGGAGGTCAACGGCGTTTTTAATTCATGCGAAACGTTGCTCACGAAATCGGTTTTTTGCCGCGCCAGCGTGAGCTGCCGGTTCATGTAGGTCACGATCAGCCAGCCGCCGACGCCAATGGCCAGCAGCAAAAGATAAATCAACAAGCCGAGCAGCACTTTGAAATTCCTTGCCGACGCGGCGATCCTTCCGGGGTTCAGAAGATAGATGGCCATTTCCCAATGCGGCAGGTCTTCGCCCAGTTCGGACGCCACGAACGGCCGTTTCCAGTTTCCGTGAAAACCCGCCTGCGAAATGGCGACCGGTTTTGTGCTGTCGTCCAGCAACGCCAGCGCGATGTCGCTGCGCAACGACGGGTCGAGCTGTTGCACGATGGGCTTCAATCCTTCCTTGAGCCGGGTGAGAGATAATTGAGCGCCAAAGATGTAACGCCGGTCGCGCGGCGAACGGTACCAGGTGAGCACGTTGAGCTTGTTTTCCAGGAAACGCGAGACCATTCCTTCGTTCGAATCGCCAACCAACTGGCGAAACTCCGCCTCGGACGAACCGATTTTCGAAAGCTGCTGCGAATTATTTTGAGACGATTGCATCTGTGCCTGCTCCTGCGGCTCGACCTTGCGCAACTGCTGTTGCTGGCTCGCGTTGCTGTTGTTCTTGAATGGGCCGGCATCGAAATTATTCTGCGCGACGTTGAAATTGTTTTGCGCGAGCTTCGAGTTGTTCAGATACACTTCCTCGCTTTTGATGTTGCAAACGAATTTCCCGTTTTCCGCGTAGAAATTTCGCGCAAGCGGGCCATCAAAAGGGGCAGGGCAGAGCAATTGGCCGCTGACAGTCACGACGAAACCGACTTCGGCATCCGGCCACGCGGCGCGAAGGCGTTTGTCGAAAGTCGAGTTGGCGTTGTCCGCGACTGGCGTGTTGGCGAGCAGGTTTTCGACCGTTTGGCCGAAACGCTGCTGCTCGCCAGCCATAAAGTCATCCGCCTCCTTGGCGAAGGCGTCAGCGACGCCTTGATAAAGCAACGATTGCTGACGTTCGAGCGCCATCTGTTTTTTTGGCAAGGAGCGCAACGAAAGCCAGCCCAGCACCATGCTGGGCACTGGAGTTTGGCGCATCATATTCAGTTGAGGTTCAAAAATACGGCTGAGGCAAGAGGGACGTCGCATTTTTGGGGCTTCTCGTCCGGGGAGGCGACTGTCATGAAGTCGGAAAAATGTTTGGGATTGAGCGCGTCGG
>DASRBR010000069.1:0-3344 GCA_035653495.1 Verrucomicrobiia bacterium | reverse complement strand
CGTCGAAGTCGGTTCTTTCGGTCGCGGCGGATGACCAGATGACCGTTTATATCAATGGCCGCAAAATCGGTGACGCTGTGGGCTGGGACAAGGCGACCGTGCACGATGTCACCAAAGATTTGCATGAAGGTGAAAACCTGATCGCGATCCGCGGCACTAATATCAGCGGTCCTGCTGCGATCATAGCCATGCTGGAAATCAGCCAGCCAAAAAAAGAGAAGGAATTTGTCGTGACGGACACGAATTGGATTTCAACGACGAACGAGATGAAAGGGTGGTACAGCAATGATTTCAATCCGGTGGGCTGGACTCGCGTCGTGAGCCTCGGCAAGGTTGGCGTTGATCCGTGGGGCGATCCCCTTTCCGTTCCCAAGCCGACGCCGGTGAAGGATTTTACGGTCTTGCCGGGCTTCAAGGCCGAGTTGGTGCGCACAGCGGAAGTTGGAGAAGGTTCCTGGGTGAGCATGACCGTTGACCAAAAAGGCCGGCTGATCATCTCGCCGCAATATGGAAAGAACAACATTTTGCGGATGACGCTTTCACGAAAGGGCCAGGTCGTCAAAACTGAAACCATTGATTTGCCGGTCGGCTCGGCGATGGGGCTGCTTTATGCGTTTGACAGTCTTTACGTCAACGGCGATGGCCCGCAAGGCATCGGGCTTTATCGGCTGCACTATAATCCTCGCACCGACCGGTTTGATTCGGTGAAGCTGTTGCGGAACATCGAGGGCGGCGCGGGCGAGCACGGAACTCACGCGGTGGTGCTTGGGCCGGACAAGCACATTTATATTGTCAGCGGGAATTTCACCAAGCAGCCCAAGGACCTTTCGCCCCAATCGCCGCACCAACATTACGCGGACGATCAATTGCTGCCGCCCGCGCAGGACGGCAATGGATTCGGCGTCGGCATCAAGCCGCCCGGTGGTTCGCTCTGGCGGATGGACCGAAACGGTCAGCATATCGAATTATTCGCCGCCGGGATGCGCAACACTTATGATTTTGCGTTTAATCCAGACGGTGAAATCTTTGGTTTCGACAGCGACATGGAATGGGATTGGGGAATGCCGTGGTACCGGCCCATCCGCGTTTGTCATCTGGTTTCCGGCGGCGATTACGGGTTTCGCGAAGGCTCGGGCAAATGGCCGAAATATTATCCCGACAGCCTGCCAAGCACGGTTGATGTGGGCATCGGTTCCCCGACCGGGCTGAAATTTGGGACAGCCAGCAATTTTCCCGAGAAATATAAAAAGGCGTTGTTCATGCTCGATTGGTCGTATGGCCGGGTGCTCGCCGTTCATCTCACGCCCAAGGGCGCAAGTTACGACGCGACTTTCGAAACCATCCTCCGGGGCAAGCCGCTCAACTTGACCGATATTGAATTTGGCAAGGACGGCGCGATGTATTTCATCACCGGCGGCCGCAATACGGCTTCCGGCCTTTATCGCGTGACCTACATCGGGCCAAAACTCAAGCCCGAACCCGGCCCCAGCCGCAAGGAATTGAAAGCGGCGGCGAGGGCGCGCGAATTGCGCCACGAACTCGAAGCATTTCACGGCAAGCGCAATCGCAAGGCGGTTGATTTTGCCTGGCCTTATCTCAACAGCGACGACCGGTTCATTCGTTATGCGGCGCGGATTGCAATCGAAAGCCAGCCGGTTGAGGAATGGAAAGTGCGCGCGTTGTTCGAGACGCGCACGAATGCGGCGCTCACAGCATTGCTGGCACTGGCGCGTTGCGGTGACGGTCCTGAAACGCAGAACGCGCTGCTGCATCAATTGGCGCGCTTTCCGTTGAACGCGTTGACCGAGGAACAGAAACTGGACAAGTTGCGGGTCATTGAGGTCAGTTTCATCCGCCAAGGCAGGCCAGAAGCACAGTTGGTGGAGTTGGCGATTGAAAAGCTCGATCAATATTATCCGGCAAAGGACCGGGCCTTGAACCGCGAGTTGTGCGAACTGCTGGTTTATTTGCAGGCGCCGGACGTGGTGGAAAAGACGCTGGCCTTGATGGACGCGGCGCCGACCCAGGAAGAGCAGCTCTGGTATGTCGTTCAACTTCGAAATCTAAAGTCCGGCTGGACGTTGAAACAGCGCGAGCATTATTTGCAATGGTTCGCACAGATCCAGAAAAGCGAGGACGAAGAAGACGACGCCAGCGAAGCCGCAAAGAAGACGGGCTATTATGAATGGTCCAAAAAGGACAAAGACCGAGCGCAGTATTCGCCCGACCTGCTCAAATGGTTCAACGCGGTGGATCATGGTTATGGCAATGGCGCGAGTTTTCCGAAATTTATCGACAACTTCCGCAGCGACGCGATCGCCACGTTGACCGATGAAGAAAAAAAGAAGCTTGGGCCCCTTGCCGCAGAAAAAAAGAAGGACCCCTACGCCGTTCCTTCCAATCGCAAGTTCGTGCAGGATTGGACAATGTCCGACCTGCAACCGTTGTTGAATGAGCTTTCGAAAGGACGCTCGTTTGCCAAAGGCCGGGAGGTCTTCCGTGAGGCACAGTGCATCGAATGCCATCGCTTCGGCAACAAAGGCGGGGCGGTCGGGCCGGAATTGACGGCCATTTCCAGCCGCTTCAGTCATCGCGACATTTTGGAATCCATCATCGATCCCTCCAAGGTGATTTCCGAACAGTATCAAAACATGATTGTAATCAAAAAGAATGGCGATTCTGTCGTCGGGCGCATCGTGTCCGACGACGCCAAAAAAATTGTTGTGTCCACCAGCCCTTTGACGGATGCGAAGGAAGAAGTGCTGAAATCGGACATCCAAAGCGAACGCCCCTCGAAAGTGTCGCCGATGCCGGAAGGTTTGGTGAACACCTTCAGCAAAGACGAAATTCTCGATTTGATCGCATACCTTGAATCGGGCGGCAAAAAAACCGCCGCGGCATTTCAAAAATAGTATGAAAACAATGGAGTGTTGGAGTAATGGATTGAGGGGTGTTTTTGCAACCCATCTTTTCAGCACTCCAATACTCCAACATCCCAACTCTCCTCATGAGCATCCAATCCGTTAAAGAACTCAAGACCATCAATAAAAAAGTGCGCGGGCTTGTCGAGGGCGCCTTGGAAGACAGCGGCGGTTTGCTGCGGCTCGCGCCCTGCTGGGTGCCGCGCTCCTTTTTGCAACCGGGCAAGCGGCTCAAATTGCATCCGGACGATCTCTACGCCTTTGGATTGAACCGCGGCGGCATTGATGAGCGCTGGTTCGCTTCCACCACGCCCGCGGCGAACGAAAACCGCACGCCGGACGAAGGCTTGAGCTACATCGTCGCCGGCAAAAGCCGTTTCACGTTGCAGGATGCTGTTGCCGAATGCGGTCCCGAGTTGATCG
>DASRBR010000068.1:0-9857 GCA_035653495.1 Verrucomicrobiia bacterium | reverse complement strand
GCGGCGCGACGACGGCACCTTGAACTCCGGCACCGGGCCGGCTTTTTCCAGCCAGCGCGCCCCGGTTGTATCCTCGTTCGTGGATTGGATTTGGGCCTGGCCTGTCAAATTCATAAAACAAACCGCGGCTAAAAGAGTGAGACATCGCGCAACGCGAAAACACCTGCCGCCGCTCAATTTAATTGACGCCATCGAACCATCATCAGACGATTGCGACGAATTAGGCAAGCGGAAATGACGCGTCAGTTGGCATGATTGAAACATAATTGTGACCCTTTTGTCAGCGTGAAAGCATTGACAAATCGCGCGGTTCCGCTTAGATAAAAGCGTCCGCCAGAACCCGGCGGAAGTTCCCCTTCTCTTGCGCCTCACCGGCATTTGCTGGGGATGCACATTTTTACTGCCATGAAAACCGGATACTTGATTGACATGGATGGGGTCATTTACCGCGAGAACCGCCTCATACCTGGCGCGGCGGATTTTGTGCGCGCTTTGCAAGCCACCAGTGTCCCCTTCCTGTTCCTCACCAACAATTCCGCCCCGACGCCGGAAGACCTTGCCGTGCGCCTGAAACATCTCGGCATCAGCGGACTCTCGGCGAAACATTTTTACACGTCTGCTTTGAACACCGCCGATTTTCTCAGCGAAACGCATCCCGGCTGCACTGTCTTCGTCATCGGCGAAGGCGGACTGCTTGCTGCGTTGCACGAACGCAAGATCGCCAGCGATGCCATCCGTCCCCATTACGTTGTCGTCGGCGAAGGCGCCGCAAGTTTGGAACGATTGGCCAAGGCGCACGAATGCATTGAGCGCGGCGCGCGCCTGCTGGCAACCAACCCCGATAATTGGTGTCCTGTTTCCAGCGAACAAACCCGACCCGGCGCCGGCGCCACGACCGCGTATCTCGAAGCCAGCTCCGGACGGCGCGCCTATTATCTCGGCAAACCAAACGGTTACATGTTCCATCAGGCGCGAAAAAAATTGGCGGGCCTTGCCGGCAAGGATTTGCAGGAAGTCGTGATGATTGGCGACACGATGGAAACGGACATCCGCGGCGCGTTCGAAGCCGGGATTCAGGCATTTCTCGTTTTGAGCGGCTCGACGCAATTCGACAGCTTGGGGGATTATGTTTATCAACCCACGCGCGTGTTGCAGACCGTTGGCGATTTGGTACAGGAAATTTCGACCGGTGTTCCAGGTGACCCGTTGCAAATCCCAGCGCTTACTCAATCCGGCGCTCATACCACGCGCGCCGGCCTGCGACATCAGACCGACATTTTTGCCTTCCACAAACCGCGTCCCCGCCCTGCGATGACCAAATAACCGGGCAGTCTGCATCAGTTTTGTCGGCAAAAAAAGGCCGGTGGCTCAATAACCGAATGCCACCGGCCTAAACTACGTAGTATCCAAGGCAACCATCCTCGGGGTTGCGTGTTGACTCTTGCAGAAAGCGCGCGAGAGGTTAATCGGAATGGGACTCCTTTTTGCGTCAGGGAATGTCCTACGAGCTTCAGCGGGACAGATTGACGGCTTTCCCATGGATGATTAGAGTTGCGGCCCATGTGGGCCTATCTGTTTCCGGACAGCAAAATCATCGTCACGCGCTCCGGCCAGGTGAAGATCACCGGCGTGCTGGCGCGTTACCACAGCCGCATTGCCTATTTCATCCGGGACCTCGGCCTGACGAACATGACCATCCGGTACGGTTCGGGACGTTTTTATTTTCCGCGCTCGGTGGATGCAGGGACGCAGCAGCGTTTGCGCAATTTCCTCTCGGCGGAGATCCCGCTGGTGCGCAACTGCTAGTCGCCGCCGCCCGGTTTGCGGATGCAATATTCGAGCACTTCGTAGCTCATCTCCTTCATGCCCATTTTTTGGTAGGCGCGCCGGGCGCGTTCGTTTTGCTTCTCCATGTAAAGGCGCAACGACCAGACTTCGCCGGAATCGCGCGCGATTTTTTCAACGTGCTGGAACAATGCCTGGAAAACGCCGCTGCCGCGAAATTCCGGCGCGACATACACGCTTTGAATCCACCAGATGTTTGCGTTGCGCCAGTCGCTCCATTCGTAAGTGATGAGCAACTGTCCGGCGACGGTGCCGCCCGCGGCTTCAGCGACAAAATAAATTCCCTTGGAAGAATCGCGGAGCAACGCGGCCACGCCTGCGTTGACCGTTGGCGGGTCCAACGTCAACCCTTCGCTTTCAAGTGCGAGTTTGATGTTGTAATCGGCGATGACTGCAATGTCATAGGCAAGCGCAGTGCGAATTTTCATGTTTTAAAATGAGCCGTGCCCATTGTGCCAATCCTCATTGTTTGAGCAATTTGCGCAAATTTTTCCACGAAGTCGCTGTGGAGTTAAGCGCGGAAGCTTGCATTTCTCGGTAAAGGGCAAGCGCGCTTCGTCCGGTTTCCGTCACCTGCATTCCGCCGCCAGTTTGACCGCCGCGCTTCGCAATGGCGACGGGGTCACGAAAACAGGCATTCATCGTTTTGATCAGTTTCCAGGCGCGCATGTAGGACATATCGAGCCGCCGGGCGGCTTCATTGAGGGACTCGGTTTCGACGAGCAGCGAAAGCAATTCCACCTTGCCGGGACCGAGAGCGATTTCTTCGCCGCAAACAACGCGGAATCGCGGCTTCAAAACCGGCTTTTGTTTGGAAGGTTTGCCCAGCATGCCTGGATGGTAGGCAATGGCTTGGCCTGAGTCAATTGCCCCGCCTGCTCACACATTGAATTTGAACAGCATCACGTCGCCATCCTTGACGACGTATTCCTTGCCTTCCATGCGGTAGAGTCCTTTTTCGCGGGCGGCGGCGACGGATCCGCATTTGATCAAATCATCGTAAGCGACCGTTTCGGCCTTGATGAAGCCGCGTTCGAAATCACTGTGAATGACGCCCGCCGCTTTCGGCGCGGTGTCGCCGGCATGGATGGTCCACGCGCGGACTTCTTTTTCGCCGGCGGTGAAATACGTGCGCAAACCGAGCAGATGATACGTGCTGCGGATCAACGCGCCGACGCCCGATTCCTGCACGCCCAGTTCCTTCAAGAATTCCTTCGCTTCCTCGGGGGACAAATCCACCAAATCGCTCTCAATCTGCGCGCTGACGACGACCGTCTCGCAGGCGATGTGCGTCTTGGCGTAATCGCGCACTTTTTTGACGTAGGGATTGTTGTCGGCATTGGCAAGATCGGTCTCCTTCACGTTTGCGGCAAAGATGGTCGGCTTGTCTGTGAGCAAAAAGAATCCGCGCGCGATGTGTTTTTCTTCGGGCGACAATTCAAGCGTGACGGCCGGTTTGCCGGCGTTCAGGTGAGGAACGAGTTTGGCGAGCACTTCAGCTTCCGCAACGGCAGTCTTGTCGCCGCGTTTGGCATCCTTGGCGCCCTTTTCTTGGCGCTTGCTCGCAGTTTCCAAATCAGCGAGCACTAGTTCGGTGATGATGGTCTCGATGTCGCGGATAGGATCGATTGCGCCCGCGACATGATGGATATCCGGGTCTTCGAAACAGCGGACGACCTGGACAATGGCGTCCACTTCGCGGATGTGCGTGAGAAATTTGTTGCCAAGGCCTTCACCTTGCGCCGCGCCTTTCACCAACCCGGCGATGTCCACGAATTCAATGGCAGCGGGAATGACCACATTGGTCTTGGCGATTTTGCGCAATTCCTCCAGCCGCGCATCGGGCACGGTAACGATGCCGACATTCGGGTCAATCGTGCAGAAAGGATAATTAGCAGCTTGCGCCTTGCGCGTGCGCGTGACCGCGTTGAACAAGGTGGACTTGCCCACGTTTGGCAGACCGACGATTCCGGCTTTGAGCATAGTGAGGAGAAAATTGGAGTATTGAAGTGATGGATTGTTGGCGGCCGCGTTAATTTTCCTGTGTTGCTTCCACTGCCTCGCGAATCAGATTTTTAAATTTCTCGATGCCTTGATCAAACGCCGCCGCGATGGGCAGCACGGATACTTTGCGCATCTTACGCTTAAATTGTTTCAAATTTTCTTCCGCCTGCGGTTCATCCATTTTGTTGGCGACGACCAGGCGTGGTTTTTCGAGCAAGCCCGGGTCATATAGTTCAAGTTCTTTGAGCAATTGCTTGTAATCATCCCACGGCTTTCGCCCGTCAATGCCGGCCATGTCGAGCAAAGTCACGAGCACCTTGCAACGTTTGATGTGCCTCAAAAAGGCATGGCCCAAACCGACATTGTTATGCGCGCCTTCAATCAATCCCGGCACGTCGCAGACAGTCAATCGATGATAATCGGGATATTCCACGATACCGATTTGCGGATGCAACGTGGTGAAAGGATACGGAGCGATTTTTGGCCGCGCGTGCGAAATGGCGGTGAGCAGCGTGGATTTGCCGGCGTTCGGGTAACCGACCAATCCAACCTCCGCAATCAACCGCAACTCGAACCGGAATTCGCCTTCTTCGCCGGGTTCGCCCGGTTGGGCAAAGCGCGGCGTTTGTCGGCGGGCGGTGGCGAAATTGCGATTGCCCAATCCGCCGCGTCCGCCTTTGCACAAGACGAATTGCTGGCCGTCTTCGGTCAAATCGGCGATGAGTTCCTCGCCCTCGTGCGTAGGCTCGGTGCCCGCGGGTTCTTCTGGTTCATCGGCAAGATTGATTTCCAGCGCGCGCTCGGAACCTGAATGGCGGATAAGTGGACGTTTCTGCGTGGCAAGCACGACGGATTTGCCCGGTGCTTCTTGCGGTTCTTCACTCTCGACCGGCTCAGAAGCCTGCGCTGGCAATTTCCAAATCAGCGTCCCGCAGGGGACCTTGATCAGCAAATCTTTTCCCGCATGCCCGTCCATCCCTTTGCCCATGCCCGCCTCGCCTGCCTCGGCGATGAGCCGCGGCGTGTAATATTGCGCGATGAGATTGTTCAAGTCGTGGTCGGCCTGCAAAATGACATTGCCGCCGCGTCCGCCGTTGCCGCCGCTGGGCCCGCCCTTGGTGATGAAGGCTTCGCGATGGAACGCGACGCAGCCCTTGCCGCCATGACCTGCACGGGCAAATACTTTGACCTGGTCTATGAACATGCTGATTTAATCAACTCGCAATGCACCAAGGTCAACACGCCCCGACGAATAGTCAACGACCGTTTGCCCGGAAGTGCTTTCAATGCTTATGCGGTTTGCCAGTGCCACACATCCCGCAGGAATGGGGAGTGCCGGTGCAGGAAGATTCGGAAGCGCTCGCGCCGCCCGTGCTCGACGCGAACACGGAGAATTTCTTGGCGAGCTTCGTCGAGCCGCAATGCGGGCACTTCGTCCCTTCCCATTGGCTGGAGCGCACGAGCACTTCGCTGTCCTTCTGGCATTTCTCGCAATGAAATTCGTAAATCGGCATGGAAAGACAATAATCAGCGGCGTGGGAATCTCAAGGGGGAAGTGCGCCGCGAAAGTGGGCTGCCTTCGCAGCGTGAATACTTTACTTTTCATGATCATCGAAATTTTCATTGTTCCTCATTTGTGCAAATTCGTGTAATTCGTGTCTCCAAAAGAAATGAAATTCGCCATCTGCAACGAAATTTTCCAGGGTTGGAAACTCGAGGATGCCATGGCCTACGCCGCCAGCGCGGGTTACGACGCCATTGAACTGGCGCCGTTCACCATTGCGCCGTTCGTGACCGATATTTCGGCGGCCGAACGCCAGCGCATCCGCGAAATGGCCGCGCGCGCGGGCATTGCCATCTGCGGCATCCATTGGGTGCTGGTGCAGGCCGAAGGAATGTATCTCAACCACAGCGATTCGTCGGTGCGCCAACGCACTGCCAAATATTTTTGCGAGCTGGTGGACTTTTGTGCGGATATCGGCGGCAAGACAATCGTTGTCGGCTCGCCCAAGCAACGCAATTTGCTTCCTGGTGTCGCATTGCCACAAGCGCTCGAATGGGCAGCCGAAACATTTCGTGATTCGGTGAAATGCGCCGGAGAACGCGGCGTGATGCTCTGCCTGGAACCTCTTTCGCTCACCGAAACCGATTTCATCAACACCGCAGCTGATGCGCTCCACTTCGTGGAACAATTTCGCAGCCCAAATTTCCAGATCATACTCGATGTGAAGGCCATGTGCTCCGAACCGCAACCCATCCCGCAAATCATCCGCGCCTCTTCTCCGCGCTTCGCCCATTTTCATGCAAATGACAAAAACCTGAAAGGTCCCGGTTTCGGCGACGTCGATTTCAACCCCATCGCCGCGGCGTTGCGGGAGGTTGGTTATGATGGGGTTGTTTCGGTTGAAGTATTCAAGTTCGACGAAGGCCCGGAAATCATCGCCACAAAAAGCATCGAATATCTCAAGCGGTGCTTTGGATGAAGTCGCATCCGGTAATGCCGGGTTATTTCGCGCACTGATAATTTTGCAGCGCATACAACTGGAGCCCGATCATCGGCGTCAGGTCGCCGAACATTGCCTTCAACGACGCCTGACCGTAAAACTTTTCCAGATAATTTTGCAACGACTGAACCGGCAGAGCTTTGAATTCTAATTCCGTCGCCGCAGGCTTGGCCTCGATGTCGGTGAATTGCAACGGATGTCCGCAGGAAAAATCGAGCTTGTTCAAATCAATCACCCGCTCCTCGGGATTTTTGAACGTGCGAAAATGGATCTTTCGCCCGGTAACATCATACACGATGCGCCACACCGTAAAATCGCCTTGGTGCACCTGGTTCAACGCATTGAACGCGTAGGCAACGTCCTGTTCCGGCGTGCGCGGCTTGAAATCGGCCACGCATTCTTCCGCGCGGGTGAATCGCCAGAATGAGGATGGATTTTTCAAAGGCTTTCCATCCGGATCACCAGGATGCTCTTTCGCGAATTTTGCCGACGCGTCGTAAGTGTCATTTGCCAAAACGTGATAAGGCAGCTTCGAGCCGCGATGGGCTATCATCTCGCCATTTAAAAACTCAATTATCGCGCAATCGCTGCTGGCGTCACAAATCAAGTAATGGATTCCCGCGGGAACAGCGAGCGGTTCGAGCCGGATTTTTTTGTCCGTCGCCAGCACCTCGTTCACCGTGCGGCAATTATCGAGTTGATACTGGATCCATTGCGCGAGATTGATGCCCGGCCGCGAATCCGGTGCCGGATATTTAGTTTCGTCCAGCCACATATTTTCCACGACCAAACCCGCCTCGTTCATCCCGCCGAACGGAATGTCCAACCCAAACTGGTTGAATGTCACGCTGCCGTATTTGGAAATCCATTTCGCGCCGACGCTGCCAGGCGCGACAACTGCCATCTTGGCGATATTGCGCTGATTCACCAAAACCAATCCAGATTCCCACTCCCAATCAAGGTTCCGGCCGAAATAGATTTTCCCGCCGCCCTCCATTACGAATGTGGTGCAGGCAAAACTATTCGAACCCGCCAGCAACGCCGCGCACAATAAGGATGAGAAAATCCAAGTCAGTTTCTTCATTGTCTCAAAGGCTAAACTGAAGTTGCTGACGTGCCAAGCGGCCTTTTGAGGACGAAGGACCAACCCTCCGTGACAAATTTTTAATGTTTCAGCGCTTGCGGAATAAACGGGTTGCAGGATACTTCCTTCAACATTCATACGACTTGAAACCAGAGAGAAAACACCTATGAAAAATTTGAATCGTTTTCTTTTCAGCTTGCTCGCCGCCGGAACAGTCTTCAGCGCTGTCAGCATTTTCGCGCAAGGGGACTCGGCGGGGACACCGTATCGCATCGTGAACAGCGCCCAGCTCATGGGCGTTGGCCGCATTGATTATGTCTATGCCGACAATGACGGCAGGAAGCTGTACGTCCCGCGAGGCAACGCCGTTCTGGCGTTTGATATGGACACGCTCAAGCTCGCCGGTTCCATCACCAACGCGCAGGCCCACGGCGTCGCAGTTGACCCGCAGGCGCACCATGGCTTTTGCAGCAGCAAACCCGTCGTGATGTGGGATTCGCAAACGCTCGAAAAAATCAAAACGATTGATGTGCAGGGTGGTCCCGATGCGATCGCGTTCGAACCTTTGACCGAACACGTCTTTGTCCTGAGCCATAGCGAGCCGAATGCGACGGTGCTCGACGGCAAAGACGGCTCGATTCTCGGCACAATTGATCTTGGCGGTCAACCGGAACAGGCTGTCAGCGACGAGAACGGGCATCTCTACATCAATCTCGAAAACAAGGACAGCATCGCCGTGGTGGATGTCAAAGCCATGAAATTGATCGCCACCTACAGCCTCGGCGGCAAGGGCGGCGGCCCGGCTGGATTGGCGCTGGACGCCAAGAACCATGTCTTGTTCTCCTTTTGCGCAGAACCCAACGTGGTCGTCATCCTCAATGCGGATGACGGAAAAATCCTCACTACCCTGCCCATCGGCAACGGCAACGACAGCGCCACGTTCAATCCCGCAACCATGGAGGCGTTCGGCTCTCAGCGCGACGGCACGCTGACCGTTATCAAGGAAACAAGTCCAACCGCGTTTGAAGTGGAACAAACAGTGCAAACGAAGGAAGGCGCCAAGACCTGCACTTTGGACACCAAAAAAAATCAAGTCATTGTGATCACGCTTGAACGTCCCGCAGGCACGCCGAAGCCGCCTGCAAACGAAGACCGCGCCGCGCGCCGCAAACGCGCCAGCGGCCCGGGTCTCCTGGATATCCTGGTCATCGGGCGATAATTACTTCACCGCATCTTTCGGCGCATCGGCCTTTGCCGATGCGTCTTTCTTCGAGTCGCCCGGTTTCACTTCTGCCGGGACTTGTGCAGCGGCCTTGGCGATGTCTTCTGCTGGAAGGACGATTGCGGTGATGCAATCGCGCGTGCTGGCCGCGCCTTGCGCATTCACCGCGCGCATCACCACCACGCCTACAATCCCGCCATCCAATGCAAACGCCGGCGAACCAAGCGTTGTGTCCGTCTGCGCGCCATCTGGAATGTAAAATGTGCGCGGTTTTTGCACCACGGCGCTGATGCGTTCCGCCGAGGCGCAGAACGCGCGTCCGGCAGCGCGCTTGAGGCGGTTCAATGTGACCAATTGATCCAAAACTTGGGCGCGGGATGACTTGCTCAAATCAACCGCATCCATCGGAGTGGCGGGCTTCGTCTTCGGACGAATAAAAGCGAGGTCAAGGTCCTTGTCTCTCAAGACAATTTCCGCCGGCACTTCAGTCCCATCTTCCATCAGGATTTTCACGTCGCTGATTTCGATGTCTAAACTCGATTCGCCGCTCAGGCGCCGGTACAACTCGGACGGATCGCAGGAGGAAAGCGCAAGCACCGTCAATCCGGAAGGGTCCAGCACCGTGCCAGTGAGTTCCTGCTTGTTTTCATTCGCCTTGCCGCGCGCGGTGACCTTCTGCACGACCTGGATCGTGACCACGGCGTGTTGATGTTTGTTGAAAATATCGCGGCCCTTCTCAGAAAATTCGTCCGCGCGAAGAGTGAACGCCAACCCCAGCCCGATGGCAACCAGGAGGGCGACGGCCTTTAATTTATTTTGCATGAATGTGCTTTTCGTTGATGTTTCGATTTTGATTTCAGGATTTCCAATTCGGTTCAAATTGCAGAAAGGAAGTGTGGATGCCGCGCATGACCTTCATCACCACCAGCGTCTTTTTTTCTGCCGCAATCTTTTCCATCGCGCTCTGCAATGAAACAACGCTCGTGATCGGCTCGCCGTCCACTTCCAGGATAAGGTCGCCCGGCGAAAGCGAGGCCAGTTCGGCCCAACTGCCGGATTTCACTTCCTCCACCAGCGCGCCGCGTTGCGTGTCGCTCCATTGTTCGTCCGCGGTGTCGAAGAAGCAAACGTCGCGCGCGGTGAATTCAAAATCATCGTTGCGATATTTCTTCATCTCGCGTTCGACGCGCGGCGAACG
>DASRBR010000067.1:0-4835 GCA_035653495.1 Verrucomicrobiia bacterium | reverse complement strand
CCAGGCGTCCACCAACCATCAACGGCAGCCACATTTCCAATCCGGCGATGTCAAATGCGGGCGTCGTGACCGCAAGCAAAACATCCGATGCGGTGAACCCCGGCTCGCGCGCCATGCTCCAGAGGAAATTGACCAATGCGCGATGCGGGATTTGCACTCCCTTCGGTTTGCCTGTCGAACCCGACGTGTAAAGGACGTAGGCGATATCATCGGGATCGGCAAGCGGGCGGGGATCAATGTCCTTTTGCGGGCCGATGGCGCTGAGTTCCGCATCAATGCAGATCACGTGCGGGGCAAAGGCGTCGTTGGGTTTGGGCACAGTTGCCAGCAGCGCTTCCTGCGTGATGAACACGGCCACATTGGCGTCTTCAAGAATGAACGCCGATCGTTCGGTTGGAAAAGCGGGATCGAGCGGCAAGTACGCGCCACCCGCCTTCAATATGGCGAGAAGGCCGATGACCATTTCAAGCGAACGTTCCACGCACAAACCGACCAGCGTTCCCGGGCCGACACCCAGCGAACGCAAATGATGCGCAAGCCGGTTGGCGCGTTTGTTCAATTGGTCGTAGGAAAGGCTTTGGCCGCGGAATATGATGGCGGTGGCGTCCGGCACGCGCGCCGTCTGGTCTTCGAACAATTCATGGAAACAATGGTCATCCGGATATTCCGCGCGCGTGTCGTTCCAGGAAACCAGAAGCTGTTTGCGTTCGACCTCGGTCAACAGCGGCAACGTGGCAATCGGCTGGTTCGGGTTCGCGACAGCGCCTTCGAGCAAAGTCTGATAATGGCCGATGAACCGCTCAATGCTTTGCGGGCGGAATAAATCGGTCGCAAATTCAACCCATCCTCGCAGCCCCTCCGCCGTTTCCTCCATATTGAGCGTCAAATCAAACTTTGCGACGCCGCTGTCGATCTCAAATGGCTCGATGCTCAATTCACCGGCTTTCAAGCCGGGCATCGGCGTGTTCTGCAAAATGAACATCACCTGGAAAATTGGATTGTAGCTTTGATTGCGTGCCGGTTGCAGTTCCTCGACGAGCTTTTCAAAAGGAAAATCCTGGTTCGCGTAAGCAGCGAGCGCGGTTTCACGGGTTCGCGCCAGGACTTCACGGAATGCCGGATTGCCCGAAAAATTTCCGCGCAGCACAAGTGTATTGACGAACACGCCGATGAGTTCCTCGATCTCGGTGCGGTTGCGATTGGCGATGGGCGTGCCGACCACGATGTCTTCCTGCCGGGTGTAGCGCGTGATGAGCGTCTGGAAGGCAGCGAGCAATGTCATGAACAACGTGCAACCCTCGCGTCGGCTCAATTCATTGAGCGCGTCCGTGAGCGGTTTGGAAATCCGGATGGGCAGGCGCGCTCCGCCATAACTCTGGATTTCGGGACGCGAAAAATCCGCAGGCCATTCCAAAAACGCCGGTGCCCCCGCCAATTCTTCTTTCCAATACGAAAGCTGTTTCAACATGACGCTTTCCTGCAACCATTGCTGCTGCCATTGGGCAAAGTCGGCGTATTGAATTTTCAATGGCGGCAAGGGAGAAGGCTTTCCGGCAAGGTTTGCCGGGTAAAGCGCCATCAATTCACGTAAAAAAACTCCACGCGACCACCCATCGATGGCAATATGATGCAGCGTCAACAGAAGCAGATGATCATCCGGCGCGAGGCGGAGCAATTGAGCGCGGAGCAACGGGCCGGTTTGCAGATCAAATGGCAGGCGCGCTTCTTCGATGGCTAGGGCGGTCGCTTTTTCCATGCGCTGCGGTTCAGGCAATCCCGACAAATCCGTGATTGGCAGCGGAATATTGCCGGGAGGATTGAGCCGTTGGACCGGCTCGCCCCGTTCCACGACGAATCGCGCGCGCAACGCTTCATGCCGGCGCACGATTTCGCCCAGCGAGGCTTGCAGCGCCGGGACGTGAAGCGGGCCATGAATGCGCAGGTTGAAATGGTCGTTGTATTGCGGGCCCGGTTCGAGATGGTTCAGGAACCAAAGGCGCTTTTGCGCGCATGAAAGCGGAAAATGGTCAACGTTCGGCCTGCGGGCAATCCCTTGATTGGCCGGGGCCTTGATGCCTTCCTCGCTCAACAACAAGTCGAGCAACCTGAGCTTTTGACTGGCACGTTCGCTCATGACTGGAAGCCTCTCGCCAAAGCTGCCGTCTCCGAACCATTCGGTTCAGTTTCTTGAAGCCATTCGCCGCGATGGTTCCTTCTGTTCAGCAACTTCGGCAGGAACACAGCCAGAGAATATTCTGGCATGGTCAAAATGGTTAAGTGGGTGGTTACCTACTGATTACGGGGGTTTTTCAACCAACAACCGAGTAAGTGTCGTCACTATTCATAAGAGCACATTCGTAAAGGATGCGCAGGCGACCGAGGAGACGACCATAAAATCGTAGCGCAGGTTGCTCTGGAGAAAACAAGCTTTGCCCGTTGTAAAGAATGGAACTGTTGCGGGAAGGTTTTATTTGGAGTGCGCGGACATGTCCGCGCTTTGGAACCGGGCGACATGTCGCCCGGAAGAAAAGCGGTGACATGTCACCGCACTCCAAAATCGCCTTAACACGATTGCGATCCCTGAAAAGGTTTCTACGCAGCAGTTTCCAAATCTGCTGTATCGCCGACTTCCAAGTCAGCGTAGCAACAAGAAGAAACTGCGGATTTGGAAATCCACGATACATCGACTTGATTCACGCTAATTTCAGCCGTTGCTTTGCCAACAACCCGGAGTATCCTTCTGCCATGAAAACTGCCAAAAAATTGTTGCACACGCGCTATCGCGTCAACGACCTGGAGCGGACGGTGAAATTTTACCGTGAGGTGCTGGGATTGCAGGAGGTGCGCCGGCACAAATCTTCCCGCGGCTCGGAACTGGTTTTCGTGAAGGCGCCTGAAAGCGAAGAGACGATCGAACTTTGTTACTTTCCCGGCAGCGGCTCGGTGCAGGTGCAGCCGGACTTGACACATCTTGCCTTCGAAGTGGACAGCCTGGAAGAATTTGGAAAACATATCGCCTCCCTCGGTTATAGTTATTCTGACGGGCCGCATTTGCGTCCCGACGGCGGCGGCATCGCCTTCGTTGACGCGCCGGAGGGATATGAAATCGAATTGATCCAGCGGCCCAAAACCATGGGATTATAAGTTCCGAGTTCTGGGTTCCGTGTTCCGAGTTGAAAAAGCGTGGTTGTTCAGACGCGCCAGACTTGTTTTATCCTTTTCCGAAAAATTAAAATCAACCAGAAGGAGAATAAATGACTTATCTCCAGAACTCAGAGTTGCGCGGCACCAAAACCATACGCAACAAACCGTCCGCCGCGCAACCCGGAACCCGGAACCCGGAACCCGGAACTTGAATGCTATTCCGTGCCCGAAATTTCCAGTTCAACTTTCCCCGCCCACGACTCGTCATGGGCATCGTGAACGTCACGCCGGATTCGTTTTCCGATGGCGGTAAATATTTCGACCACGCGGCGGCAATCGCGCATGGAGAGGATTTGGCCCGGCAAGGCGCGGACATTTTGGACATCGGCGGCGAATCGACGCGTCCCGGCGCCGAACCGGTTAGCGAAGCCGAGGAATTGCGGCGCGTTATTCCGGTGATTTCCGCGCTCGCGAAGAAAGTTAAGACGCCAATATCCGTGGACACCATGAAACCGGCGGTCGCGCGCGCGGCCCTGGAAGCGGGTGCGTGCATGGTGAATGACGTGGCCGCAAATCGCGAGGACGATGCGATGTGGAAGCTGATTGCCGAGACCGGCGCGGGTTATGTGGTGATGCACATGCAGGGAACGCCTCAAACGATGCAGAAAAAGCCGGTTTACGAGGATGTGGTGGGCGAGGTCCGGCAGTTTTTTGTCGAACGAATGAAAAAATTAGAGGCGGCTGGCGTAAAATGGGAACAGATTGTGCTGGATGTTGGAATTGGGTTCGGAAAAACGGCGGAACATAATTTGCAGTTGCTCGCAGGGCTGCGGAGTTTTACAAGTTTAGAAAGGCCAATTGTGCTGGGCGTTTCCCGCAAGTCCTTTATAGCCAGGATCGCCGATGGCGGGAATGGTCGATTGTCCGGGGCGCTGGCCTGCACGACCCTTGCGGCGGCTGCCGGGGTGGATATCTTCCGGACCCATGACGTGGCGGAAACGGTGCAGGCATTGCGGATGACAGAGGCGATACTGGCCCGCAAAATTTGATGGGATCATTTGTCTTACAGAATGACTGGTGGCGTGTCACGCTGGAGATCGCTCTCCTGGCGGTGGCCTTCTATTATGTACTGATGTTCGTCCGGGGCACGCGCGGCTGGTCGGTGGCCATCGGTTTCCTGCTGTTGATGGCCGTCACCCTGGCGACATGGGCCTTAAAGCTGGAAGTGGTCACCTGGCTGCTCGAAAAATTCTTCCCATTCTCCGCATTTGCGATCCTGGTGATTTTCCAACCGGAATTGCGGCGCATGTTGTCCGAGCTGGGCAGTCTTTCGCTCTTTTACACCGCTCGCGAGCAACGCGAAAACATCGAGGTCATCATCCAGTCGGTCGAACGGCTCTCCGAGGTGCACATTGGCGCGTTGATCGCCATCGAGCAGGCGATTCAGCTTCAGGATGTCGTCGAATCGGGCGTCGTGGTGGACTGCGAAGCAACGCCGGAGATGATTGAAACGATTTTCTTTCCCAACAACGCCATTCACGACGGCGGCATCATCATGCGCGGCGACCGCATCGCCTACGCGGCTTGCATTTTCCCGCTGACGCAACGGCAGGACTTGAACAAATCCCTCGGCACACGGCATCGCGCCGCCATCGGTTTGACCGAGGAAACGGACGCGGTGGTTGTGGTGG
>DASRBR010000066.1:0-4030 GCA_035653495.1 Verrucomicrobiia bacterium | reverse complement strand
AAACTTCCCTGACGAAGGCCGATAAAGTCTGATTTGAGAGACATTTACCGGGAATTTGTGTCGGTTTCTTTTACGAAGAGTTTATTTGCTGAGTTACTAAGGAGAAACCGCGAGGTACAATCCAAATCGACAAGAATGCGTCGGAATTCCTTACGAAATTGGATTTCACCGCTGTTCGCGCCAAAACATGCAGGACCACACGCAAGTCTTTGCTGTTTAGGATGTTTAACGGAGAATTGCCCAAACCATCAATCATCTTGGCACGGGCTAAGCTGTTTTTCCTCCATTCACCATTTGTCAACGAATATATGAAACCTAACTTGCTTCTCGCACTGGCTGTGGCGGTTTTGGCAATGATCAGTGCTGCTCATTATTTTTCGCGCTGGCGCAAGGCCCGCAATCATTCGCCAATCAAGCTCCTGCGGAAAGACTCGCAAGCCGCGCTGCGTCGGGTTCGGGTCTGGCGCTGGTTCTAATCGCGGGTCCAAGTCCCGGGATATTTTGGCTGTTGGGCCAACAGCTTTCATTTTGTGTTGCAGGCACCGATTGCTCGCCATTCCTTTCCTCTTTTCACGATTTCGGATGAACCTGTCCGAACCTTGATTTAATTTATGATTCGGCGTATAGCGGAGCCGGACGAGGAATTAAATTATGCAAATCAGCAAACGTGATTATTTTGCCGCGCAGGCGCTGACCGGGTTGCTTGCGCGGGCTGGCGGACCGGCATCCGGCCTGAACGTCCACGCCAACATCGCCGCGGAGGCGTTTCTTTATGCGGATGAAATGCTGAAGCTTTCCAAGACACTTCTGGATCCCATCGAATTCGATCCGGAAACGATGGGCCGCGAAGAAGAAGAAGAACCGCCGCTTCGCGAAAAACCCGACACAAAACCCTCTTGAACGCGCCACGCTTTTCCAGCCGCGAACATTCTCACGGCTGAACCAACGCACCATGGCGCCTCCTCGTTACTTCAGCGCATTCAACTCCCGGAATTACCGCTTGTACTTCACCGGGCAGGCGATTTCCCTGATGGGCACGTGGATGACGCAGACGGCATCGCTGTGGCTCATCTATCATCTCACGAGCTCACCCTTCCTGCTGGGGGTGGTCGGTTTTGCCAGCCAGATTCCGATGTTCGTTCTCGCGCCGTTTGCAGGGGTCTGGATCGACCGCATCAATCGCCATCGCCTGCTGGTCGTCACGCAAACACTTTCCATGCTCCAGTCGTTCGCGCTCGCAATTTTTGTGTTCACGGGCAAAATGGATGCCACCATCCTGATTTCGTTGAGCCTCGTCCAGGGTATCATCAATGCATTCGACATGCCGACGCGCCAGTCGCTGGTCGTCGAATTCATCGAACGCAAGGAACATCTCGGCAATGCCATCGCCCTCAACTCGTCCATGTTCAACCTCGCGCGATTGGTCGGGCCTGCTCTTGCAGGTTACGTCATCGAATGGTCGGGCGCGGGCGGCTGCTATACCGCAGACGGCATCAGTTATCTTGCCGTTATTATCTCGCTCTTGCTGATGCGGCTGCGTCCACAACCGCACCGGGTCCAGCATCAGCATCCCTGGCACGCATTGCAGGAGGGATTTGATACTGCGTTCGGCTTCGCGCCCATTCGCGCGCTCATCATTGTCGTCGGTTTGGTGAGTTTTATGGGATTCGGTTACACCGTGCTAACGCCGGTTTTTGCGCGCGACATTTTCCACGGCGATGCGCGGACGCTTGGTCATTTGATGGCCGCTTCGGGAGTCGGTGCCCTTTTGGGTGCCATGTATCTCGGAACGCGAACAACCGTGCGTGGACTTGGGAAAGTGATCACAGTGGGAGGAATGTTGATGGGCATGGGCATCATCGGTTTTGCGCTTTCGCCATGGCTTTGGCTCTCGACCATTTGCCTCGCGTTCGCGGGAGGCGGGGGTGTGTTGCTGATGGCCTCAAGCAATACGCTGGTGCAATCGCTGATTGAAGACCATCACCGCGGGCGCGTGATGAGCATCTTCACGATGGCATTCACCGGCACGATGCCATTGGGCAATCTGGCCATTGGTTCGATGGCCCATGCCATCAACGTGCGAAACACGCTGGTGATCAGTGGCGCGTCGTGTCTCGTGATTGTGCTGTTCTTCTTTCGCCAATTGCCGCGATTGCGGCGCATCGCCGGTCCTGTCCTTGCGCGTCTGAATCCAAACACCGCCGAGCCGATGGTTTACACCGAGGAGAAGGAGTCTTAGATGCTTGATGCTGGATACGACTGCGCCAACCCATCCAGCTTCCAGCTTCTAAAACTTCGTCACTTCGCGCGTCATGCCGCCATCCACGAAATAGGTGCTGCCGGTCACATAGGAAGATTCATCGCTTCCAAGAAAAACGGCCACTGACGCCACTTCGTCCGGCGTTCCGAAACGTCCCCACGGGATCTGGCTGTCCGCTTCCTTCAACTGCTTGGGATCATCCAGCACTTCCTGATTGATCGGCGTGGCGATGGCGCCGGGGGCGATGTTGTTCACGTTGATTTTGTATTGCGCAAGCTCGATGGCCATGTTGCGCATCAGCATCCGCAAGCCGCCTTTGGTCGCGCAATAGGGCGCCAAACCGGCGAGCGGGATTTCTTCATGGACCGATGAGGTGAAAATGATTTTGCCGCCGGAGCCTTGCTTGACCATCTGCCGCGCCGCCGCCTGTGTGAACACGAATGCGCCGTACATATTCACGGCAACGACCTTGTTCCAATGATCGTCCGTCACGTCGAGGAACGGTTCGTGAAATTCGATGCCTGCATTGGCGATGGCAATGTCAATTCGCCCGAATTTTTCCACCGTTTCGCGCACCATCCGCTCGGCGTCGGCGCGTTTGCTGGTGTCGCCTTCGACCGGAATCACCTTGTCGCCCATTGTCTTGGCCAACTGCGACGCGCCTTTGGCGTCGAGTTTTCCGCCGGCTCGCCAGTTGAACGCCACGCAGGCGCCTTCCTTCGCGAACCGTTCAGCGATGGCCTTGCCAATCCCGCTGCTCGCGCCCGTCACGCACATCACCTTGTCCTGTAATCTCATGATGACCTCCAGCGCCAATATAGCACCTGCCTGTGCAATTACCCAAATACCCAATTACCCACGAGGCGAGGAAGGAGGATGTTGGCGGGTTGCGCATAATCGTATTTTCGCGTCGTTCCCATCAATCCGCACAATAAAAGGTTTTCATCACGAGCATTTTTTCCTAGAATGCGAATGGACGGTTATGCGCGACAAATTTAAAGCCTTCAAAAAAACCAGGCAGTTCAAATGGTCGCTTCGCATGGCTGTCGCGCTGGTGATTTATACCCTCCTCGGATTCTTTCTCGTTCCGGCCATCATCAAATGGCAGATGCTCAAGCAGCTTCCCGCGCTCACCAAGCGACAGCCGAGCATCGAGCAGGTCAGGTTCAACCCTTACGTTCTTTCGCTCACCATCCGCGGGTTTGCATTGAAGGAACCCAATGGCGAAGTCTTCGCCTCATTCGACGAATTCTACGCGAATTTCCAGATGTGGATGTCGCTGTTCAAATGGAGCTGGGTCTTCGATGAAGTCAGCTTGAAAAAACCGTTCGCGCAAATCACGTATCAAGCTGATGGCAATTTTAATTTTGCCAACCTGCTCACCAATAGCGCGCCAGCGGAAACGAAATCAACCGCGTCGAAACCGGTGGGACTTCCCTCGGCGCTTGTTTACCGGTTGCTCGTGACCAACGGCGTCATCGCATTCGCCGATTTGAACCGCAAGGAGGCGTTTCACACGGCATTCGAGCCGATCGATTTGCACCTGACGGAGTTCACCACGGTTCGTGATCGCAACAGCCCGTATCGTTTCCTCGCGAAGACGGGCGATGGCGAAACTTTCGGCTGGTCGGGCACGGTTTCGGTCAATCCGTTGCGTTCGTCGGGCACATTTCGCATCGGCAACGTGCCGCTCAAAAAATATTCCACGTATGGTCACGATTACGCGCGGTTTCAAATCGTCAGCGGCTTGCTGGATGTCGCCGCCGATTA
>DASRBR010000065.1:0-2111 GCA_035653495.1 Verrucomicrobiia bacterium | reverse complement strand
GTCCCATTCACCATTCCATTTTCAATGGTCATTGGAACCAGATTACCAAGGCGCCTTTCGGAAAATGAAACGTACCGTAGGTTTGACACGATTTTTTTGAATGATGAATCTTTGTGAAAAAAAGCGGGTTTGAAGCAATGTCTATGCGGGTTTTGACATTTTCAAACTACATATGTAGTCGGCGTGGGGGCAAAAAACTATTTTTCCTACACGAAAAAGAGGCGTGTTTCTGGCAGGGCAAGCAGAGCCAGCATCCAATCTTTTCACTGTGGAAAAAAGCGGCAGAGGACTGCCGCTTTATGTGGCGCATCCATGACCGAAATGTTCAACTGCTTTCGTGCAGTAGAAGATACTCGCTTTGCTCGCCTCGCTACGCTCGAAAGTGTTGTGTGGGTTTAACGATTTAACCCAGGGTAGGACCTCGTTGACTCGGTCCAACCCTGGGCTGAGTGCCTGAACTCCTTCGGAGTTCTTGCTGCGGCTGAGGACAGCCGCATTCCGTAAGAACGCACGTGGTTGTTTGCCGGCTGAAAAGCTTGTTATCACGCCCGTTCAATTATATAGTTTCCAGCTTATGTGCGGCATTGTTGGATACGTTGGCAGGCAATCTGCGGCTCCCATCATCGTGGAGGGCTTGCGGCGGCTGGAATATCGCGGCTACGACAGCGCGGGTCTGTCCATCATCAACCACGGCGAACTGCAGATCCGCAAGAAAAAGGGCAAGATCGAGGAGGGCCTGGCGAAATTCCTGAAAGTGAATCCGCTCGTCGGCAGCGTGGGCGTAGGCCATACGCGCTGGGCAACGCACGGCCAGCCTTCGGACGAAAATTCGCATCCGCACCTCGACCAATCGGGCAAAATTGCCGTCGTCCACAACGGCGTCATTGAAAATTACGAGCGGCTCAAGGAACGGCAGCTCAAGGCCGGCCACACGTTCAAGTCTTCAACCGACACGGAAGTCCTCGCCCATCTGATCGGCGAGCATTACGCGAAAGCAAAAAACAATTCGGGCAATGGCCATGGCGCGAATCCGCTCACGCAGGCCGTCACTGAGGCGTTGCGTGAAGTCATCGGCACTTACGGCATCGCGGTGGTTTGCTCGGATTTCCCGGACGTGATGGTCGGCGCGCGGCGCGGTTCGCCGTTGATCGTTGGCATCGGCGAAGGCGAACATTTTCTCGCGAGCGACGCCAATGCCATCGCGCCGCACACGCGTCAGGTGGTTTACCTGAACGATTACGACGTGGTGACGCTCACACGCGAGCGGTTCACGGTGACGAGTTTGGGCTCGGACACCGCGCGCGTGCAGATCAGTGAACTGGAATTCAGCGCGGAAGCGGCGGAGCGGGGGAATTTTCCGCATTTCATGCTCAAGGAAATTTTTGAGCAGCCGCGCACGGTCGAGAACGCGTTGCGCGGTCGCGTGGATTTGGAGGAAGGCACGGCGAAGTTCGGCGGATTGAATCTTTCGACAGCGGAATTGCGGGCGATTGACCAGATAGTCATCACGGCCTGCGGCACGAGCTGGCACGCGGCGTTGGTCGGCGAATATTTGCTGGAAGAACTGGCGCACATCCCGGTCGAAGTCGAATACGCGAGCGAATTTCGTTATCGCAATGCGCCGATTGAGAAAAACACGCTCGTGCTGGCCATCACGCAATCGGGCGAAACCGCGGACACGCTGGCGAGCCTGCGCGAAACGCGGCGACGCGGCCACACGGTGCTGGCCATCTGCAACGTCGTCGGCAGCACCATTGCGCGCGAAGCCAATGGTGGCATTTATCTGCACGCCGGACCGGAGATTGGCGTGGCTTCGACCAAGGCATTCACGTCGCAAGTGACGGTGCTGACGTTGCTCGCGTTGTTGATGGGGCGCATCCGGATGTTGTCGTTGAACCGCGGCAGGCAGATTTTGCAGGCGCTTGAAGCCATTCCCAGACAATTGGAGCAGGTGCTCAAGCAAAACGATGCCATCGAGGCGATGTCCAAAAAATATTCCTCGGCGAAAAATTTCTTTTACCTTGGCCGGCAATATAGTTTTCCCGTTGCGCTCGAGGGCGCGTTGAAGCTCAAGGAAATTTCCTACATCCACGCCGAGGGTTATCCCGCCG
>DASRBR010000064.1:0-2155 GCA_035653495.1 Verrucomicrobiia bacterium | reverse complement strand
ACATTGCTCGGGGACGGACGCGCAGCAGGTCTTAGCAGACTGCCAATGCCCTACCGAACGCGGGATTTTGACCGGGTGTTTCACCTCGTTTCAGCTTGTTTCACCTGGTTTCAGCTATCAGGAAAAAAGAATAGGAACGGGAAGGCTGAAAACTGGCGTTTTTCGGCGACGAGGAACGTTTCACTTACGCCCGCGCTCTGCGGCATTTTCACACGTTTGGGTGCGGGGGTGTTGCACCTGGTTGCAGCTTGTTGCGGCTTGTTGCAGCTACCGGGAAAAATGTGAATAGGTGTCTATGTAGCGCGAAATCTCGAGTTGGCAACGGTTCAGCCATTCGTAAAGCACCAAATACCAACATCCAAGCACCAGAGAATGTTCAAATGCCAATCACCAAACGACCTCCTTGCAAACGTCCGCCTCGGTCTTGGCGCTTGGGAATTGGTGCTTCAATGGAGCTTGGATGTTGGCGTTTGGTGCTTCGGGGCATTCCCCGCCATTTGGACGCATTTTTGTTCCATATCTGTTCCCAAGGGTCGCGGCCGTTTCACCTTGTTTCACCTGGTTGCACTTACACCACGCTAAAACACGATAAACCACGCTATTTTTAAAAAAATTTATTCGCCAGTCAGTCGGCGACCCAAAGCAATGAAACATCGAACAAATCGAGCTAGCCCGCGCATTTTTTATTTGAACAAACTTCGGTGCGTGAGATGTTTCCGGCGGTTTATCTCGTTGTAGTTGAAAAGGAATTATGGAACAAATCGGTGTCGGCATCATTGGTTGCGGCGGGATAGTTTTGCAAAATCACCTGCCGGGACTGGCGTTGTGCCCCGAGGCGAAACTAACCGCGTTGTGCGACACCAATCCCGCCGTTCTGCAAAACGCCGTCCGCCAGACGGGCGTCAAGGCCGGATTTGCAGATTACAACGAACTGCTCGCGCAAGCGGACGTAAACGCGGTCATCATTGCCACGCCGAATTTTGTCCATGCGCCGATTGCGCTGGCGGCCATTGCAGCGGGCAAGCATGTGCTTTGCGAAAAACCAATCGCGATGAATTTTGCCGAGGCGCTAGCGATGTGGCGCGCGGCGGAAAAGGCGAACGTGCGGAACATGACGGCGTTTACGTATCGCTTTGTTCCGGCGATGCATTACATGTCGCATCTTGTGAAGTCGGGGTTCATTGGTGAGCCGTGGCATTTTCGTTCATGCCGGCTGCAGGATTGGGGCACGCGCGCCTTGGGCTGGCGGCAGGTCGCGAAACTTGCGGGCAGCGGAGAACTGGGTGACATGCTGTCGCATCGGATTGATTACGCGCATTTGCTCATCGGCCCGATGCAGAGGTTGGTCGCCGACATGCGCATCATTCATGAAGTGCGGGACGGGCAGCATTCGGATTTGGAGGATTGGGTGGCGATCATCGCGGACTTTGCCGGGAATAGCGCGACGGGCGTTTTGGAAAGCAGCAAGCTCGCAACGGGCCGCGGAGAAAGCGCCCGCAGCCAGGATTATTGCGAAGTCAATGGCAGCGAAGGAACGATTGTGTTTCAACTGGAACGGCCGCTGGAATTGCAGACGGCAAAAAAAGGCGAGAGCGCTTTGAAGACAATTTCTGTCCCGGCGGAATTTTTGAAATGGCCTGGCTCACCGCGCGATCCGCACAAGGGCGACCCGGTGATCACATTTCGGTATGACCAGGACGTGGAATTCATCCGGGCGATTTTGGAAAATCGCGACTGTGTGCCGTCGTTCCGCGAAGGCGTGCAAGTGCAGGCAGTGATGGACGCAGCGATTCTTTCCGCAAAAGAGCGGCGATGGGTGGAAGTGCAGAACGAATTTAAGTTTTAAAGATTAAAGTTATGACCAAAACAGCGGTGGTGACAGGCGCAGGAAGCGGGGTGGGACAAGCGGTGGCGCTGGCGCTGGCGCGGCTCGACTGGCGAGTGGCATTGTTGGGCCGGCATCGCGAATCGCTGCAACGCACGGTCAAGGAAGCTGGAAAATATTCCGGCAACATGCTCATTGTGCCGTGCGACATCGCCAAGGCCGATGAAGTGGAAAAGATGGGGCGCACGGTGTTGAAGGAATTCAAAACGGTTGAAGTGCTGGTCAATGCCGCCGGCACAAACACGCCAAAGCGCAGCCTTGCCGAATTGT
>DASRBR010000063.1:0-3666 GCA_035653495.1 Verrucomicrobiia bacterium | reverse complement strand
GGAACCAATTCGAACTCGCAAACCAGGGAAAAAAAGCTCAGCCAACTCCAAAAATCGCTGGAAAATGCCGCCCAAAACATGACCGGCGGCGATGCGCTTGCGATGAAGGCCTCGGCTGCCTATACGGAAAGATTGAGCGGGTTAATGACCAATTATGATGCTGCTGTCGCGCAGTTGACTGCGGCAAACATCCTCAAGCCGGGGCTTCTCAAGCAGAAGGAGGAGCTTGCGCCCAAACGCGAGGTCGTCCAAAACTTTTTGAACGCGAACGACAAGCTGAAAAGTTTTTTTCAGCATGGAGCCGACAATTATCGCGCGGAATTGGACCGTCTACAGGTGCCGGAAACCTACGCTGCCGCGGCGCTTCGGGGTTACACGAGAAAGGCCGACCTGATAAATCCGCTGATTGTGGAGATGCGCGATCAGGATGAAATCATGGGCAAGGCCATGCTGCAAATCATCGCAATGCAGGAAAATAACTGGGGTCATTGGGAAGCCTCGGGAGCGACGGGCAAAATCCATTTTGAAGATACTGCGCTGGCAGCGGACTACAACGCATTGCTGAAAAAAATCCGTCAAGCGGGCTCTGACCAGGCGATGATTAAGCGAAGGATTTTGGAAAGATCAAATACATCCGAAGTGCAATAAGATTGCAGACGTCAATAGGCCGGTCACCCGATCCTGACCCGCTCGGACACGCAATGTAAACGTGCACACCCCAGCAACCGAATATATAGCCCAAATTACTTGCGAAATGCACTAATCAAGGGAACCTTAGACAATCTGGTTGCCAATTTGGAATGGGGAATTAACTCAAAATGTTTGTAACGAATGACTGTTGAACAGGTTGAACATAAACGCCTTGATCTGAAAGAATTGAACGACTCCGGGTCCCCAAACGGTTCGGCGCAGCAGATGCTAGGCTCCAAGATTGCGCGGGATGCCCGTTTGTTCCTTGCAGCGATTGTTGAATCTTCCGATGACGCCATCATCACCAAGAACCTGGATGGCATCATCACCAGTTGGAACAAGAGCGCTGAAAGAACGTTTGGTTACACGGCCGAAGAAGCCATTGGCCGGCCCATCACCCTCCTGATTCCCGAGGACCGGCAGGATGAAGAGCCGAACATTCTTGCCCGTTTGCGCCGGGGCGAGCGCGTGGACCATTTCGAGACGATCCGCAGGCGCAAGGACGGCGTTTTGCTCAACATTTCGCTCACCATTTCCCCGGTGAAGGACGAAAGTGGCAACATCATCGGCGCCTCCAAAGTTGCCCGCGACATCACCCACCGCAAACGTGCCGAGGAAGCTTTGCGCGAAAGCGAACAGCGTTTCCGCAGCCTCGTTGACCATTCATTTGTTCCCATTTGGGTCAAGGATTGCGATGGCAGGTACATGATGGCCAACAAACGTTACGAGGAAGTTTTCGGGGTGAGCGAGGAGGACATCACCGGAAAAACCGATTATGATTTTCATCCGGGGCATGTCGCGAAAGAACTTCGCGAGAACGACCTTCAAGTCATTCGCACGGGCAAACCAATGGAAGCCGAGGAAACTACCTACCGCAAAGGCGTTCCCCGCACGTTTCTTTCGGTGAAATTTCCCATGCGCAAAGTGGACGGCACCATTTACGCCGTCGCCGGCCTGGCCACGGACATCTCCGAACGCAAACAGGCGGAAAAAATTCTTAGGCAGGCGAAAGAGCAGCTTGGCCGCGCGAATGAAGCGCTCGAACAACGCGTGCAGGAACGCACGGCATCGCTCCGCGAAGTCATCGGGCAGATGGAAGAATTCTCCTACAGCGTTTCCCACGATCTTCGCGCTCCTGTCCGCGCCATGAAAGGTTACGCCATGGCGTTGCTGGAGGATTACAATAACAAGCTGGATGAACGCGGACGCGAGTTGCTGGCGCGAATCGTGCGCAGCGGTGCGCGCATGGAAGGGTTGATCCACGATGTGCTGACTTATTCGCGCCTGGCCCGCGCGGAGATCAAACTCGCGCCGGTTTCGCTGCAAAAGTTGTTGCCGGAAATCATTGAGCATTATCCGGCCATGCAGGAGCCCAATGCCCAGATCACCATCCGCGAGCCGTTGCATCCGGTGCTGGCGCACGAACCTTCGCTCACGCAGGCGATCTCCAATCTGTTGTCCAACGCGGTGAAATTTGTCGCGCCGGGTGTCAAGCCGGTGGTGCAGGTTTGGACCGAGTCGGTTGATGGCAAGGTGCGCCTTTGGTTCAAGGACAATGGCATCGGCATCAAGCCCGCTTATCATCATCGGCTTTTCGGCATGTTCGAACGCGTGCACCAGGACTTGCATTATGAAGGCACCGGCATTGGCCTCGCCATCGTGCGCAAGGCGGTTGAAAAAATGGGCGGCCGCGCCGGCGTTGAGTCGGATGGCATCAGCGGCAGCAGCTTTTGGATCGAGCTTTCACCAGGAGAAGAATATTCACAAAATCCCGCATGACTCCGAGCCGTATTCTTCTGGTAGAGGATGACGAAAACGATGTGTTCCTGATGGAACGCGCATTGACCAAGGCCAAACTGGCGCAGCCAATGCATGTCGCCGTGAACGGCCGTGAGGCGCTTGATTATCTCAGCGGCAGCGGCAGATTTGGGGACCGCTCGGCACATCCGCTGCCCAACTGCGTTTTTCTCGGTCTCAAACTTCCCTATGTCCATGGATTTGAAGTGCTCGAATGGATGCGCAACCAGTCGCTTTTGGGAAACATCAGTGTCTTTGTTCTGACTTCTTCGCCCGAAGACCGCGACCGTGAAAGGGCGATGCAACTTGGCGCAACAGAATATCTTTTAAAGCCACCCACGCCGGAAATGCTGCAGCAAGTTTTCACGAAGCACCCTCACTGTGGGGGCAGGTTGAATTAGCGCCCATTTCATTCATTGCCTGTCCACGGCGGCTGTCGAAGCGCTGGCCGTGGGTTGGACCCAGCGTTCCGTATCGGTTAGGAAAAGTTGTTCCGGGAGAAAACCAGCCGGAGCTTTCTTGAGCGGAAAATGCGGAGGAAGGCCGCCCTTCAGAAGGCTTTCGATCGCGAAACTGCCCCAACTGTATTCGCCGGTGCGCACCCATTGGCTCAGGAACTTGCCGTCCATGGTGACCGGGGTCAGGTAAATCGCGCTGATCGGTTTCTTGTAATCATAGACGTTGAAAAAATCATTCTGCGCATTCAACGTGAGCCAGAGGCATTGCCGTTTCCCATACCAGGCGACCGCCCAGGGAATGTCGCTCATCATCAGTTCGTCCGGCTTCATCCAGTTGGCGGTCTTTTGGATGACAGGCGGGTAATAGGGCGGATACGAATAGGCATTGACGCGCGGCGAAATCAGGCTCAACAGGGTTGGCAGGCAGATGACCACACAAAATCCGCCAATCACCAGGTAACGCAGTTGGATGAGCGGCAGTTCGAGTTGGTCGAGCATGATGAAGAAGAAAAGGACGCCAAACACGATGACCAGCGGCGCGAGCAGGACGAGCAGATTTTCCGAGTTGATCACCGGCGAATCGTCCGAAAGCTGCGTCCGCCCCAGGGCCTGCGCGGTGATCAGCACGGGAAGACATAACAACAGAAAGTAACGCAGCCGGCTCAAGGTGGGATTGCGAAAGTTCATGAGCAGGCCGACCAGAAACAGCGCGCTGATCCAA
>DASRBR010000062.1:0-3107 GCA_035653495.1 Verrucomicrobiia bacterium | reverse complement strand
CTTGTTTCACCTGGTTGCACTTACGACACGCTAAAACACGATAAAACACGCTATTTTTAAAAAATTTTATTCGCACACATGGCGCGACCCAAAGCAATGAAACATCAAACATCCAGCATCCAACGCCCAACCGATTGTTCGCAAGTTTTGGGAGGCCAGTTCCAAATTGCGCTCCCGCATTCAAGCTGCTAATTCATTGCCGTGAACGCTGAATTGACACACAAATTGGGACAGGTGCGCGCGGTGATCAAGGAACACAAGGCCGCGGGCGCGCTGCTGGGTTTGCAGGCCAACTTCGCGTGGCTCGCGTGCGGCGGCGAGGCGCACGTCGCGCTGAATTCAGATCGTGCGGTCGGCCAATTGCTCGTGACGCCGAAACATTTCTTTCTGCTCGCCAATCGCATCGAGATGCCGCGCTTGCAGGACGAAGCGTTGCGCGGACTCGGCGCGGAGCCGCTGCTCTACGACTGGTTCGATGGCGAAGGCGCGGCGAAGGCGTTGCGCAAGGCGATCGATCCGGCCAGGGTGATTTCCGATACGGGCGATTTGGGCACGCGCGCCATGCCGGATGCATTTGCGCAATTGCGTTACGCGCTGCACCCGTCGGAAATCAAGCGATTCCGCGAATTGGGCCGTCGCGCCGAGGCGGCGATCAAGTTGACTGCATTTGCCATAACGCCCGGAATCACCGAAAACATCGCTGCAGGTCATCTGGCTGAAGAATGCTTATATTTTGACATCACGCCAGTTGTCCTTTTGGTCGCTTTCGATGGGCGCATTAAAAAGTACCGCCACCCAGTGCCTACAACAAAAAAATTGAAACGCCACGCGATGCTGGTTTTGTGCGCGCGCCAGGGCGGGTTGATCGCCTCGGTGACGCGGCTCGTGCATTTCGGGAAATTGCCGTCGGAATTGCGGCGCAAGCACGACGCGGTTTGCGCGATTGACGCGGCGTTCATCAGCAACACGCGCGTCGGCACGCCGATCCGCGAAGTTTTTCGGCGCGGAGTTGCGGCCTACGCGGAGCAAGGCTTTGCCGAGGAGTGGAAACTGCATCATCAAGGCGGTCCGTGCGGATATCGGCCGCGCGATTACGTGGGCACGCCGACCGCGCCGGGTGTGGTGCTGGAAAACCAGGCGTTCGCATGGAACCCGTCCATCACCGGCACGAAAAGTGAGGACACCATTTTGGCGACGGCCAAAGGTTCGCAAGTCCTGACGTCCGCACGCGACTGGCCGATGATTGAAGTGGAAGGCGGCGGCGAAATGATGTTGCGTCCGGATGTTTTGATAAAATGAAACGAGATTCCGCATCTTATTTTGGTGAAAGGGCGTTGTGTCATTTTGCTCTGCAAGAGCAAAGGAAATTAGCCAGACACGAAGTGTCTGGTGGGGTATGCGTTCCATCACGTCCTGAAAGGACGAAGGAACAATACAATGACACAGCCCATTTTCCGCTTGTCCTTTCAGGACGCGGCTTTGGGGTCACGGTTAACCAGCCACTTTGTGGCTGGCTAATTTCCGGTTGTCCCTTTCGGGACGAACCCAAGGAAATTTCTTCACAATTTTCCAGAAGCAACCATCCTTGCGCAATATGAAGAATGTAAAAATCCTCCTTCCACTTTTGCTGAGTTGCCTCGCCGGTCAGATGCTCGCCCAATCGTTGCCGGAGCAATATGCGCAATATGGAAAGCTGATCATCGCGAAGCTCGATTCCGCGCCGTTCCCGCATCCGGACCGCGCGCAAGGCCACAAATACCACGACGAGTTTTACGACGCGGCAAAACATTACTCGGACAACAGCGTGGCGATTTTTGTGCCGAAAGGATTTCACCCGGCGGAAAAGGTGGATTTCGTGGTGCATTTCCACGGCTGGCGTCATCACATCGAAAACACGCTTGCGGAATATAATTTGATCCCGCAGTTCGTGGACAGCGGGCGCAATGCGATTCTCATCGTTCCGCAGGGGGCAAAAGACACGCCGGATTCCTTCGGCGGCAAGCTGGAGGACGAGGGCGGTTTTGCGCGCTTCATGGCCGACGTGATGGAGACGCTTCGCAAACAGGGGGTGATCACCACCAGCGGCTTGGGCTCCATCATTTTGTCCGGCCACAGCGGCGGCTACCAGGTGATTTCGTCCATCGTGGACAAGGGCGGGCTCTCGGAAAACGTGAAGGAAGTCTGGCTTTTGGACGCACTCTACGCGCGGCGGGAGCAGTTCATGGGATGGTTCACGAAATTTCCTGAGCGGCGATTCATCGACATCTACACGCTGCACGGCGGCACCAAGGAAGAGACGGAGGCGTTGATGCAATGGGCCAAAGAGCAGCATCCGCCGTTGACATTCATTCAAAAAAACGAGCCGGACATCACCGAGAGCGATCTGCGCGACAACCGTTTCATTTTCATTTACAGCCCGCTGCCGCACGACCAGGTGGTGTTTAAGAACAACCAATTTCGCGAATTCCTCAAGACGAGCTGCTTGAAAGCAGAAAATTAGGAAATCAGGAAAAAAATGAATGACAAGGAATTCTCGTCGAGTTTGGGTTTCAAAGAAGAACCGGATTCCTGATTTCCTGATTTTCTTATGTTACTTCTTCGCTGTTGCGCCGGGTGTGCTGCCTTTCGAGAGAAGGAACGCGAGCAGGTTGTTGAAATCCGAAAGCGGGATGGCGTCGGAAAAATTGTCCGGCATCAGCGACAATGTGGATTCAGTGCGTTTTTCGATGTCGGTCTTCGCCACCGAGATTTCCTTGCCCGTTGCATCCACGAATACGATCACCGCGCCTTCTTCGCGCCGTTGCAAACCCGAAATGACATCGCCGTCTTTCAACGTCACGATGCTGTAGCGGAAGGATGGGTCCACGTTGCGGCTTGGGTCGAGGATGTCCTCGATCAATCGTTGAGCGCCACGCAAGCCGATGCCGTCCAAATGCGGCCCAACCGCGCCACCCTGGTTGTCCATCGAGTGGCAGACCATACAATTTTGCGAGAAAACTTTCGCGCCCTTCACGGGGTCCGCGTGTTTCGGGTCAAACTGCGCCAGGCGCGCATCAAGGATTTTCTGCAATGCCTCGCTCACCGGCGACAAGCCCTTCGTCAATTTG
>DASRBR010000061.1:0-5603 GCA_035653495.1 Verrucomicrobiia bacterium | reverse complement strand
GATTGTTTGGAATCGTGATCGTGATGAAGGAGCGGCCGGTTGCTTCATGGCAGGTGTTGCACATCTGGATGGAATCTTGATAAGCCTTGCGAAAGAGGCCGCGGTCCTTGACTTCGATGGCTTCAGACATGGCCGCAAGCTGTGTATTTCGAAATGCCTCGATGATCCCGGCAATCCCCACGCCCCGTTCCTCGGGTCGAAGCAAGGCGACCGATTGGAGGTTTCCTTCAATCTCATTGCGCTCGAACAGGGCGAGGTCCCAATTGCGGGCCTCACTGGCGTAATACAGCTTGGCGAAGTGAAGTTGAATTTCCAGCATGATTCCGCCCACTCCCGAAGAACCCGTTTCGAGCTTCTTAAGGCGTGCTTCCATATTGGTCGATGGCAACTCTGCAGGAGTCGTTGGACGCGCTTGTTTCTCCATCCCACCCAATCGCGATTCAAGTTTGCGGACCTCGCCTGTGCACCAACCAGCGTAAAGGAGGACAGTCAAGACTGCGATGCGCGTTGTCCATTCGAATTTCATGCATTTGCCCAAGTAAGAAGCATTGCTTTGACCTTCCAGAGCAAAGTGTTTGCCAAGTCCAGAAAAGCATGGTGCTTCGGGAATAAAAGTGCAGGAACTGTCCCGTTTCGGGACATAAAAACCCTTTGAGAATTGCCCTGCGTTCAGGCGCACAGCAGCTGCTAAAGTTGGTTACTTACCAAATGACCGGTGCACCCTTTTAATGGGCATGCATCCATCTGCCGTTCAGCTTTTTGGAATGTTGGAAAAGCATCCCGCAAAAGGAGTTTAAATCTCTTTATCGTTGCCGCGAATGGCATGTCCACTGCTCCACCTTCTGGCGAGTAGAACGAAACCGTCCGTAGTGGGCCCGACAGCGCTGTAACTGAAAGACTTACAAATGATGAACTGCGGTGCAAAAATCGCTTTAGCGAGGCAATTGCCTTCTGCTTTGCCTGCCAAACCGCGCGCTCTTCAGAGCGGATCCACCCTGGTCGAGACGATGGTTGTGATGGTTTGCATATTGATTGCGATCTCCGGCGCATTCTACACCGTTTTATACATCAATTTCACAGCAAGACGGGTTGCGGATTACTCAGCGGCGATGGCAATCGTTCAAGCCAAGACAGAAGAAATTCGGGCCGCCAGTTACAACCCGCCAAACTATCCTTTTGGGGCGAGCAATATATGGATCACCAACGTCGAGTCAGTCTCGCTCAGCCGGAATGGAACCAATCTGCTCGTTCCCGGGACAGTTATTTCCCTGATCCAGCCCATTGCTCAGGGTCATTTGGTGACTGTGACCGGCACTTTTACAAGCCCGACGACCAACCTGGATCCGCCATTTACAGTGAGCCTGCAGACGGTCGTCAATTCATTTTCAGGAGGGCAAAACAATTGAAGCCGGCACTGGCGCATTGCCAAGTAGTGAAAAAGAAGCTGCGGGCCGGGCGTTCGGCTTTTACGCTGGTGGAAGTCCTGGTGTCGTTGACCTTGGGATTATTGTTGATGGCGCTGAGCATGAATTTTTTCTGCGCCGCGTTGCGTTCACTTTCAAGTTCCAACGCGCAAGGCATCATCAATAATCAGGGGGCATACGCGCTGGCTCTCATTCAAAGCCGGGTCCGATTAGCCACCCTTGTGTCCAACAATGTCTCAGGAACCACCCTTACCTTGGGGTTTGATGACAATCCCCTGGTCGATTCCAATGGCGATGGCATTCCCTACAACGACCAGGACCACTACGAACGCTTTCAAATCCAAAACATCGGCACAACAAACGCGATCACCAACGCGTTGTTTTACTACCCCGATATAACCGTCACCAATCACCGGGTCCTGATCAGCGCAGGCGTCACCAACCTGCCCGGTTGGAAGTCGTTTACCGTGACAAACAGCGCAACCGTTCTCATCCGGTTGAACATCGTGGATCCCTATTCGTGCGATCACTACCAAAGCCTTGATTTACAAGGCGCGGCAGTTTCATTGAACCGGGCGGTTGCGACAAATAGCGTTTCTATTTTGCCTTATTAACATTCAATGCGGAGACGTATCATGAAAATCACACTAACACCTGCAAAGCGATGGGAGAATGGTTCGGCAGCGATTTTTTTGTATCTTACGATCATCGTGGTCTGGGCCATTGCGGCAGTGGCAGTTTACATCACTTCCACATCGAAAATGGCGACCAGCCGGGTGAACCTGACTGCCGCTGTCAATTATGCCGATGCAGGAGTGGTCATTGCAGCCGCGGATTTGAGGACGGCGTACACCAACACAGCGCAGACGTTCACGCAGAATCTGGTGAGCGGCACGAATAACGCCTACACCCAGCTAACAAATGCGAACGCAAGCAATATGCTGGTGTTCCAGCGCACAATCAGCCTGCCCTTTACCAATCAAACCGTGACCGCGCAAATCATCATCACCAATTCCACCGCGCCACAGACAGCACAGGTGAGCGCCAGCGCCACCGTCGGGAACGTCACACAAACAGCCGTCGCGAACCTCGAGATGAAATTTGGACAAGGCGCGGCAATCATCAGCGTCAACGCGGGGACCACCGGCACTGGCACGGATAAGGCCACTGCGCAGGCGGGGAATGTAGTGGTCAATGGTGTTGGCTCCGGGAGTTACTTGATAGTGGACGGCGGAGCCGGCGGACTGGCGGTCATGGCGAACGGACGAGTGAATGTCTCCGCAGGCAGTTCCGTGAGTTCGTCCGGAGTCTCAATGACTAATTGGGGCTCTGCCAACGCAGTTCCAGATTATACCTCCCAAGGGACGGCCAATTCCTTGTTCGACTTCAATCGCTTCATCGCCGCCGCCAACGCCGGAGCGGGGCATGAATATACAAACATGACGGATTTTATAAATGCCGCAAAGACCGGCGCGGTGCTGGAAGGCATCTCGGTCGTGGATCTTCACACCACGGATAAAGACCTGGGCGATCTGACAGCCGCGAACCTGCCGAACGGGGTCAATATTCGTGGCACGCTATTGTTTAATTTTGCGGGATCGGGATGGACGCCCACAACCAAGTTCGTTGTTAATGCCGCCATCAACATCAATGCCGCCAATCTGTCGCATTTGGTTCCCGGCACTTCGTCAACCTATGCGACCGGCTATCCTCCGACCTATACGGATTCCACCAAGAACCCTATCAACGTCAGCATCAGTCCAACCTATCCGAATTTCCAGCAGGGTGATGATTTGCCCGCCTTGCTCTATTCCATTGGCGAAGTGGATATGCATGGACCCGTGAATGTCTGCGGCGTGGTTTATACGCCCAGCTACATCGAGCTTGAAAACAAGGCGAACAACCAGACGCAATACATTCGCGGTGTGGTGATCATGGGTAACGGCATGTATTTCGAAAACACTTCTTCAGATTCAACTTCGATCATTAGCTACGATCAAGGCACGCTTAAAAACCTCACTACCTCCAATAACGTCGGCAAATCACTCTTTGTGACCTATTGGCAGCAGTGATAATCACCATGAAACCACGTCATCTGATCATTTTCTTTGTTCTTTTGCTCGGCTGCGCGCTTTGGTTTCGAAGCCAAACCAAGGCCGTCACTCCAGTGGCCGAGGAACCAGCCGCACCCATTCCAAGCCAGGCCAATCCAGCGGCCGCCGCCCAACAACAGTCGGCGTTCGATGCTGCCAATCAAGCCCGCAGCCAGCAATTGAACCATCTGGAGCAGGAGCGGGCGTGGCGGACAAAGGCTGCGCAATTGACCCAGCCTGCGCGCGAGCAATTGCGCATGGTTCATCAGGCTGCCTGGGCCGCGCTCATTTCGACCAACCAGCAAACATATTTGAAGCTCCTCCACGAGGCGGTGCATTCCAAGAATGGAAAAGTGCCCTGCACCATTTGCGGCGGCAAAGGAGATTTGGATTTCTGCATAGTGTGCGGAGGCACGGGCAAATGTCCGACCTGCCACGGTACCGGCAAGGTGGCACACGACGATTGTTGTCCCACCTGTCTTGGCACGGGCAAATGCTATTTCTGCAACGGAAGCGGCAAGATGGCCTGCCCTTTTTGTGATGATGGTATCATCAGCGCCAAAGCACAACCGCCACCCGAAGCGATGCCGCTAAATTTGTAAGGCCTCAGTTACTGGTTCGCCGACATTTTGCTCTCAGCAGCCGGAAAAATCGGACGGTAATGCGCGTAACGGCGCATGACGGATTGCACGTAACCTTTCGTGCCCGGAAACGTGATTTGTTGGAGGAACGCCACGCTGTTGGTCGCCGCCGCGCCTTTTTTCCATTTGAGCACGTTGCTGCGGCCAGCGTTGTAATCCGCCAGCACGTAAGGCAGCGGATTATCAGTCTGGCCGTAGCGCTTGAGGAGCTTCGAAAGATACCACGCGCCGGCAAGCGTGTTGGTGACGGGATTGAACAGATGTTCAGGCGGCAAAATCTTGAGACGCTCGGCATCGGCCCAATCCTTGGCGGCGGCATCCGGCAGTACTTGCATGAGGCCGATTTCGCCACGGCTGCCGCGCACTTCGGGATTGAAACGGCTTTCGCGCCAGACGACCGCTTTCACCAGCGCTGGTTCCACGCCGTAACGCCGCGCGGCGGCAAGGATGGGCGCGTCCTGGCTATGATCGCGCCATTCATAATAGCGCCAATAGCCGATCAACCCGCACAAAAGCGCGAGCAACAGCAGAAAAAATGGCCAACGCCGATTCACGAACCAATTTAGCGAACTTCGCGCGAAGCGAGAAAGGCAAAAAAGGTTCGACTGGGAGCGCGGAGCGCTTTCTCCGCGCACTTGCGGGGATTGTTCTTTCGCGGACAGGGCTGTCCCGCTCCCTCGAGAGAGCCCTGCAGGCAAATAAAGCTTGGACAGTCTGTGTCCGACGCGGCCTTATAAACTGTGCGCTGATGAATACAAATCAGGCCACAGATGACACTGATGACACAGATTGATAAGAGAATTCCATCTGTGAAATCTGTGCGTTCTGTGGCTGCTTTGTTGTTTCACTTTTGGCGGATTGATTTTAATTTGCAACCATGATCGCTCGCGTCACCCTTGAACTCGCGCTTCGCAAGGAGTTCGATTACGCGATTCCGCCCGAACTGGCTGCGCAAGTGGACGTGGGCAGCCGCGTTCAAGTGCCGTTCGGCGCGCGCAAGGTGCTGGGATGCGTGACGGCGCTGGCCGAGGAATCCGACCACGTTCATCTGCGCCCGATCATCAAGGTCATCGGCGCGCAAACGCTGGTCACGCCCAAAATCCTGAAGCTCGCCCGCTGGATCGGCGAATATTATTGCTGCCCGCCGGAGATCGCGTTGAAAAGCGTGCTGCCCGAGGCGGTGCGCAAGGAACAAGCCGGCTGGCGCGAGCGATTGTTCGTGCGCGTTTCGCCGCATTCCGGCGAATTGCCCAAATTGCCCAAACGCCAGCGGGAAGTTTTCGACATCATCGTGCAACGGCGCGAGTTGCCGTTGCAAGAATTGCTCGCGCTGGCCGAAACCACTGCAGCGACGGTGCGTCATCTCGAAGACAAGGGTTTGGTAAGTGTCACGAGCGAAATCTCCGAGCGCGACCCTTACGCGCGTGAACATATCCTGCCATCGC
>DASRBR010000060.1:0-14933 GCA_035653495.1 Verrucomicrobiia bacterium | reverse complement strand
GCTGGCCGATGTTCTGAGCCCGAAATATTGGAAACAAAATTTCAAGAACGGTGAATTTTTTCGGAACAAAATCGTGTTCGTCGGTCCGACAGCGGACATTTTTCAAGACGCCCATCTCACTCCTTTCCCTGAGGAAAACATCGTCATAAATGGCACACAAGTGCACGCGCCGAAGATGATGTCCGGCCCGGAAATTCACCTGAACATGATTGCCGCTGCGCTGAATCGAACGTTTTTGCGTGATGCGACGCTCGCACACAGCCTGATGATCATCGTGCTCGCGGGTTTGTTTGCGACGGCGCTTTCTTTTCGCGTGCACCAGCCATTAAGAAGGCTGGCAGCCATCATCGTGCTGGTGGTGATTTACTGGTTTTGGGCGCAATGGACCTTTGACCATGCGAACGTGGTCGTCCCCGTGGCGAGTCCCGTCCTGGTGTTAACGATCAGCGGCGTGTTCGTGCTGACTTACGATTATTTCGTGCAACTGTTCGAACGCACGCGTGTGCGCAGGACGCTCGAACGCTACGTCTCCAAAAACATCGTCAAGGAAGTGCTCGACAATCCCGAGACTTATTTCAATTCGCTGGGCGGCGCGCGCAAGCGGGTGACGATTTTGTTCTCCGATTTGCGCGGGTTCACCACCCTTGCCGAAAGCGCCGACAGCTCGCAACTCGTCAAGCAGTTGAACGAATATTTCGAAGAGATGACACGGCATGTGTTCCAGTTCGAGGGAACGCTGGATAAATTCATCGGCGACGCCGTCATGGCGGTCTGGGGAAACATCGAGTCGCGCGGGCTGGAAATTGACGCGCAACATGCCGTCTCAACCGGGTTGGCGATGATCCAAAGCGTCGCCAAATTGAACGCGGACTGGAAAAAGCGCGGGATGCTGGAGTTCCATCTCGGCATCGGCATCAATCACGGTGAAGTCATCGCGGGCAATCTTGGTTCTGAAGCAAAGATGGATGCCACGGTCATCGGCGACGCCGTGAACCTCGCCTCGCGCCTGGAAGGTTTGACCAAATATTTTCATGTCGAATTGCTCATCGGCGAAACTGTCGCGCCGCTGGTGCGCGAAAAATTTCTGTTGCGCACGGTGGGCTTGATCCAGCCGAAGGGCAAAACCAAACCGATCGAAGTTTTCACTGTGCTAGGCGAGCGCGGGAGCATCAATCCCGCCGCGATGGACTGGTTCGCCGAATACGAGGAAGCCGTAAAATTATTTCGCCGCCGGGCCTTTGAGGAAGCGCTCAAACGTTTTGAACTCTGCCGAGGCAAACATCCCGATGATTATCTGGCGACCCGTTATTGCGCCGAATGCGAAGCGCTGCTGAAAAATCCGCCGGATGAGTATTGGAACGGCGTTTTCGTGATGAGCGAAAAATGAAAACGCAGCGTCGCGTCTGTTTCATTGTGGGATGAATTCCATGCAAAATCCTGATTCTTCTTTTCTCCTGCGATTTTCCTGCTAAAGATTTCTCTTTCGGTTGATGATCAAAACATGAAAGAAATTGTCACGTCACCGCCGCCGATGGTCCACAACGAAGCGGTTGAGATACAAAGCTTGTTTCAACAAAATGTCGTGCCCTCGTATGGCCGGTTCGATGTCGTGCTCAGCCACGGTTCAGGAAGCCAGGTTTGGGACGTTGCCGGCAAACGTTATCTCGATTTCGGTGGCGGCATCGCGGTCTGCGCGCTGGGCCATGCGCCGCCAGCCATCACCGAGGCGATGATCGAGCAATCGCGCAAGCTCGTGCACGTTTCCAATTTTTATTATCACGCGCCGCAAGGCCGATTGGCGCAGGCGCTCGTCCAGTTGATCGGCCCCGGCAAATGCTTTTTTTCCAACAGCGGCGTGGAGGCCAATGAAGGCTTGTTCAAACTCGCGCGCAAATTCGGCCATGACGAAGGCCGCTACGAAATCATCGCCACCACCAACTCGTTCCATGGCCGGACGCTCGCCGCGCTCGCCGCGACCGGCCAGGAAAAAGTCAAAAAAGGCTTCGAGCCGGCTGTGCCCGGTTTTCGTCATGTGCCTTACAACGACCTTGCGGCGATGCGCGCCGCGATTTCGCCGGCGACAGTTGCGATTTTGATCGAAGGCATCCAGGGCGAAGGCGGCGTCACGCCCGCGACGCCGGAATACCTGCTCGGTTTGCGCCAGTTGTGCGACGAAAAGAAATTGCTGCTGCTCATCGACAGCGTGCAATGCGGCCATTTCCGCACGGGCCGTTTCCAAAGCTATCAACGCACGCTCGAAAATGTTCCCGGCGGCGAAAAATTTCTTCCCGACGGCATCTCGATGGCAAAATCGCTCGGCGGCGGTTTTCCGATGGGCGCCTTCTGGGTGCGCGCGCCGTATGCCGATTTGTTGAGCGCGGGTTCGCATGGAACAACCTTTGGCGGTTCGCCCCTGGCCTGCACGGTTGCATTGAAAGTTCTCTCCGTCATCAAGCAGGAAAAGCTCGCGGACAACGCGCGCGAAATCGGCGCGCATCTCAAATCCAACCTCGAAAATTTGGCGCGCAAATATCCGGGCGTGATCAAGAACGTGCGCGGCTTGGGGATGATGATCGGCATCGAACTCGCGCCGAACATTCCCGCGTTTGCCGGTGAAGGCAAAACGCCCGCGGTGCGGTTCACGAATCTTTTGCATGCGGCCGGGATGCTCGCGATTCCGGCCGGCACGCAGATCATCCGCCTTTTGCCCGCGCTGAACCTGAGTCGCAATGAAGCCGATGAAGGCCTGCGCATCATCGGCTTCGTCGTGGAAAAATTGGCAGCGTAAAACCCATGAAACATCTGTTGAGCATCGAAAAATTGTCAGCATCGGACATCGAGCAGATGCTGGCGGCGTCCGGTCCCTTGAAGAAGGAACGCGGGAGCCAAAAAAATTTGCCCCTTGCCGGGCAGACATGGGCGATGATTTTCACCAAATCGTCCACGCGCACGCGCGTTTCGTTCGAAGTGGCCATTCGCGAACTTGGCGGTCAGGTGATGTTTCTCAACGCGAACGACATCCAGCTTGGCCGCGGCGAGGACATCAAGGACACCGCGCGTGTGCTTGGCCGGATGGTCCATGGCGCGATTATCCGCACCTACGCGCAATCGGACGTGGAAGATTTCGCGCGATTTTCCGGCATTCCGACCATCAACGCGCTCACGGACGACGAGCATCCCTGCCAGATTCTCACGGACATTTTCACGTTCGAGGAAAAACGAGGCTCCATTCGCGGCAAGACGGTGGCATTGATTGGCGACGGCGCGAGCAACATGACCAATTCCTGGATTTTCGCCGCGGCAAAGCTTGGCTTCGAGTTGCGTGTTGCCGCGCCGAAAGGTTATCAACCGGCGCCGGAAATTCTCAAACGCGCCGGAGGGAAAATCAGCGTTACTGAAGACGTCCGCGCGGCGTCAAAAAATGCAGACCTGCTTTACACCGACGTTTGGATTTCGATGGGCAAGGAAGCGGAATCCAAGGAACGCATCGGCAAAATGACCGGTTATCAGATCAACGGCGAATTGGTGAAACTGGCAAATCCCAAGGCGCTTGTGATGCATTGCCTGCCCGCCTATAAGGGCAAGGAAATTGACGAGGCGACGTTTGAAGCAAATGCGCAAACGATTTTCGACCAGGCTGAAAACCGCCTGCATGTGCAAAAAGCGATTTTGAAGTGGGCCGTTGCTTGAATTTGCGACTGACGATTTACGATTTACAACTCTATGGACGTTCAGAACCCGAAGGCGCGTATATCGTAAATTGTAAATCGTAAATTCCTCACACGGCATACAGCCGCAAATACTTCAGTGCGACGGATAAATCTTTCGGCCAGGGCGAAGTGATGACAATTTCCGCGCCGGTGACAGGATGCGGCAGCTTCAATTCCGCGGCGTGCAATGCGACACGGTCCATCAGCGGACGCTCGAATTTTCCGGGTTTAAGCCGGTAATCCTTTTTCAATCGCGACAGCAGCAACGGGCTGCCGCCGTAAAGCGAATCAGCGACAATGGGAAGACCCGCCTGCCGCAGATGGGCGCGGATCTGGTGCGTGCGGCCAGTCAAAGGGCGGCATTGCAGCAACGAATAACCGCTGAATTTTTCCATCAACTCGAATTGTGTGAGGGCGCGCTTGCCATTCTTTTCATCGACGCGCATCAAGCCGATCTTGACCGGGTGCGGCGCGAGCTTTGCGTCAATCTCGAAGGTGTTGTTCACCGGATTGCCGTGGACAAGCGCAACATATTTTTTTTGAACGAGGGTTTCCGAGCCGAACAGGTTTGCGAGCTTGACCAGCACCGGCTTGCTCTTAGCCATCAGAATGACGCCGCTGGTTTCGAAATCGAGCCGGTGCGCATTCATGAGGTAGGAAAGCGCGCGTTGTTTTGCCCAAGGTTTGTTCTGCACGATGCCGCCGTGAAGCAGCTTCATCAAATTGGGGCGATTGGGATCGTAGCGGTCCGGCGAGCTGAGCATGCGGCTCGGTTTTTCGAGCGCTAAAAGATGTTCGTCCTCGAACAGGACGGGCACCTCCCAATATTCGCGCGTCGCCGGCGACGACAGCTTGATGACTTCGCTCATGGGATTAACTTTCCCGGCGAAAGTCCGGCATGCAATCAGGAACTGGGCTGGCGCGAACCGCCGGATTTCTGCATTTGCTCGGTGACCTGTTGCAAGGTCTGGATGAATTCCGGGTCGCGGCGCACTTCCGCGCTGAACCATTGGTTGAACGCATCTGATTGGCGCGACTGGCGGACATAAGCCAGAAAGCTTGGAAATTCCTTCTTCATCTTTTCCTCGTCCACCGGCAATCGTTTTTCCACGTAAAGCACGAATGCGCCGTCGCGCGTGCCCGCCGGCGGCCCGATCTTGCCGGGCGGCGTGCTGAAAGCAATCTGGCGCAGAAGCCGGAAATTCACCCTGTCCTCGATTTCCGGAAGGCTTTGGGTATTGAGATTGAAAGGCGGCAATGACTCGGGTTTCAAACCGGCATCCGCTGCTATCGTATTGAAACTTTTGCCGTGCGCCAGCGCATTGGTCGCGAGGGTGGCAAAGTGGATGGAAGCTTGTTGCGCCAATTGCAAGGCCTGCGAAAATCGGTAATCCGCCGTGACCTTTGCTTCAATTTCCCTGAACGGCGGAATGCGTGCGGGAATGTGGTCTTTCAAGGCGATGACAAAAACATCCGACGGATGCAATTCATCCGGGACAATTGGCCCCTGGAAAGGGTCATCCTTCGTGAGTTCAAAAGCCTTTCGCGTGAACTCCGGCGGCACGACCAGTTCGCTCGGCGAAGGCCCGAATTCACGATCGAACGGAGCCGTGGTGTGGAGCGTCATGTGGTTGCTTGCGGCAAGTTTTTCAAAGCCGGAAAGATCGCGATTGGGCGGTTGCAGGGTGTCCAGTTGTTCGGCGAAGGCAAGCGCCGCCTTGCGCGCCTCCAGCACTTTGGCGTGGCGGATGATTTCGTTGCGGATGGCCTCTTTGGATTCAGCGGGCGTTTTGGCGCCATGATAAAGATTGGTGCCGAGTTGCTGGACATTGTTTTCGACGATTTGATCCAGGTTCGTGAGCGTGGCCATCGCCTGGGCGGTGTAGTTGGAAAGCGCGAACCGGACGTATTCGACCTGCACCTGCTCGGGAATTTTGTAATTGGCCACCTGGTTGCTGTAAAACTTCGAGATTTGTTCGGGCGTCACCACAACTCCCGCGAGATAATTGGAAGCCGAGAAAAAGACAATGGACGTTTGCAAATCCTGGTGCTCAAGCCGGTAAAGCGTGTCAGCTTCCTGCGGGGTGACCAGCTTTCCGCTCAACCCTGCGACCCGCGTCAATTGTTCCATGCCAAGTTCGTGGCGCAGAAAACGGTCAAAATCGTCGGCGTTCAATCCAGCGGGTTTTAGGACCTTGTCAGTGAAGTCATCCAGCGAAGCCGCGCCCAACATGCGGCGGGCCACGGTGGCGACAGCTTCCTCGCCGATCTCGATCCCAAGTTCCTTTTGCTTTTGGATCAGGAACAATCGTTGGTAAGTCTGACGCTGGATTTCAGGGGCGACATTTTCACGCGGCCATTGCTGGTTTTGCAAAAAATAACCCAGAACCACTTCCTTGTTCGCATCGCTGTATTGCTTTTGGGTGATCGGTTTGCCTGCCAGCATGCCATAATTCGCGGAACTCTTGGAAAAGGCATTGCCCATCCTGGTGTTCGTCGGCCCGAAAATCACAAAGCTGAGGATCGTCAACGCGGCGATGATGATCCACAACCACGTCTGATGTTTTCTAATTGTCCCAATCATATCTAATTAATACCGGATTAAGAGCGGTTAACCTAACCGCGTCTTATAATGCTGGTCAAACGCAAAAACGGACTTTTTGAGACAAAAAACCTCTCAAATCCAACTTTACAACCACCTGCCGCTTGTGTAACCCTCTGCTGCAATATGCTTATGGTAAAGAAACTACTGCCAGTCTTACTGTTAAGTGTGGTGATGGCCGGTTGCGCCACCACTTCCATCACCAATCTCACGCCCAACCGCGTCTACCGCAATGAAACCGGCCAATATCCTGTCGAGGCTGCCTTTCATTCCGACCAGCAATCGCTTCGTTGGGACAGCATCACGCCCGAGGTCATCATCGAGAAGGATACGTTTCCCATGCGCCACACGCCCCTGATGACCAACCGCTGGGAAACGCTCATCCCCGTGCCGCCCGGCAACAACGTGGTTTATTACCGCTTCAAGTTCGATTACAAATACAACGCCTTTGGCTCCGCGCCGCAGCCGCAGAGCACGGTCTCGCAAATCTACCGAATGCAGATCATTGACAAGTAAAAAACTTGTGGCACTTGCGCCACGGGAAATTGATTTGCTTTCAAGCGTCTTTGCGGTGATGATGAGTGAGTTATGACCGACCGGCAGCTTATTTTGGATGCTGTGCGCAACATGCCTGAAACGGCTTCTCTAGCCGAAATTCTTGACGAATTGAGGCTCTTGCAATCCGTAGAGCAAGGATTGGCCGATACGGAAAATGGCAGGGTGACTCCACACGATGAAGTAGCCAAACAATTGGGGACATGGATTACAAAGTCGTCTGGTCGGACCGCAGCCTGAGCAACCTTAAAGAAATCGTCCAATTCATAGCGGAGGACAATCCTTTCGCCGCTGAACGACTGGGAAACACGATTATCAAACGCGCCTCCCTTCTGGCACAATTCCCAAAACTCGGTTCAGTTTTCGCGGGTCTTCGCCGGGATGATGTTCGCGAAATTGCCGCGCCACCTTACCGAATTATTTATCAAATACTGGAATCTCAGAAAATCATCAGCATTGTGACTGTATGGCACGGTGCAAGAAAGGAGCCTGAAATCCAATGAAATCTTTCAAAGCCATCGCCGCAATGTCCGAGAACCGCGTGATTGGAGACGCCGGCAAAATTCCATGGCACCTTCCGGAAGATTTCAAGTGGTTCAAGAAAATGACCACCGGCCAGGTGCTTGTCATGGGTCGCAAGACTTTTGAATCCATCGGCAGACCGTTGCCCAATCGCGAAACCATTGTCTTGAGCCGCGGCCAATTCAATCATCCCGGCGTGCGCGCCATCGCATCGTTGGATGAGATTGATCCCGCGCGCGAAACACGCGACATCTTCATCTGCGGCGGCGCGCAAATTTACCAGCAAGCTTTGCCGCGCTGTTCGGACTTGTATCTCACGCTGGTCAAACGCGTTGTCACCGGCGATGCATTTTTTCCCCCGTTCGAGGAGCAATTCGAATTGCTCCAGCAAATCTCCGATTGCCCCGAGTTCAAGATTCTGCATTATCGTAAAAAAGCCTGACGAATTGCTGGACGTTTGGATGCTCGGCAGTTTCAGACAATGAATTTGCTGTCACTCAAGGCGTCCCATATCATAGAAGAAGATCATGGCGTCGTCAGAAATCATTCTGAAGCTTTCGAACGTGGCGTTGCGTTACGATTCCGGCGGAGGGGCTGAACCGCTCAACGTTTTGAAAGGCGTTTCGCTGGAAGTCGCGCGCGGCGAATCGCTCGCCATCATCGGCCCGTCCGGTTCCGGCAAGAGCACGCTGCTCAATATCATCGGCACGCTGGACCGGCCCACTTCCGGCGATATCACTCTTGCGGGAGAGGACTTGAGCAAATTGAATGATGTCCAACTCGCCGCGGTGCGCAATCGCCAGATCGGTTTCGTTTTTCAGGCGCATCATCTCCTGCCGCAATGCACCGTGCTGGAAAATGTCCTCGTGCCGACGCTTGCCAGCGACGACGCCACGTTGCGCATGAACGCGCCCAAGCGCGCCGAGCGGTTGCTCAAACGCGTCGGACTTGAAGCGCGCCTGACGCATCGGCCGGGCCAGCTTTCCGGCGGCGAACGCCAGCGCGTGGCCGTCGTTCGGGCCCTCATCAATCAACCGCAACTTTTGCTCGCCGACGAACCGACCGGCGCGCTCGACCGCGTTTCTTCCGACCAACTCGCGCAGCTTCTGCTGGAATTGAACCGCGAAGAAAACGTCACGCTCATTGTCGTCACCCACGCGCTCGACCTCGCGCAAAAAATGGGACGGGTGATGGAGCTTCGTGATGGTGTTTTGAAAACGCAGACTGCCTAAGCCCCAAACACCAACATCCAAGCACCAGTGAAACCTCAAGCACCAATAATGCAAAAAATTCCCTGCGGAATTAAAGCTTGGTTATTGGAATTTCTCTGGAGCTTGGATATTGGTGCTTGGAATTTTCTACCCCAATCCCCACTCCGTCCCGATTTATCGGGACACTCCGCATTCAGATGACTTTTTGGACTCTCATCTTCCGCAGTTTGCGTTTTCATGCGCGCGCGCATCTGGGCGTGTTGCTCGGCGCGGCGGTGGGCAGCGCTGCATTGATTGGCGCCTTGGTGGTCGGCGATTCGGTGCGTGGAAGTTTGCGCGATCTGGCATTGGCGCGTTTGGGTCGCGTTGACACCGCGCTCGCCGCAAATGACCGTCTGTTCCGCGCAAAACTGGCGGATGACATAGGCGCGACTGCACCTGCCTTGCAACTGCCCGGCATTGCTTCCTCGCAAGACGCGTCCGCGCGGGCCAATCATGTTCAAGTCCTTGGCGTGGATTCGCGCTTCTGGCAATTGGCCAATCAACCGCCTTCGTTCACCAATTTGCCCGCAGATTCCGTCGCACTCAATGACGCCCTAGCCGGCCAGCTCAAGGCAAAAATCGGCGACACGATTCTTTTGCGCGTGCAAAAACCGAGCCTGCTTTCCCGCGACGCGCCGATTTCTCCGCAGCAGGACACTTCAGTGGCCATGCGCATGAAGGTGAGCGCGATTGTCAACGACGAGCAATTCGGCCGGTTCAGTTTGCAGGCGAACCAGGTCGCTCCTTTCAATGCGTTCGTGAATCTTTCCGAATTGCAGCAACAGATCGCCCAACCCGGTCGCGCGAATCTGTTGCTCTCGACCCACGACTCCAATTCTGTGAACCAGGCGCTCAGCCAGCATTGGCAGCTTGCCGATGCCGAGCTGGATTTGCGCGAGTTGACGAACAACAGCGGCGTGGAACTGCGTAGCAGCCGCATTTTCATCGACCCTGCCGTCGAAGCCGCCGCGCGCAAGGTTTCCTCCGAAGCGCAGCCCATCCTGACGTATCTCGCCAATGACATCCGCTCAGGTCCATTTGCCACGCCTTATTCAATGGTCACCGCGATGGGCGCGCCGATTGTTCCCGCCGACATGCGCGATAACGAGATTTTGCTCAACGACTGGCTCGCAAATGATCTGCAGGCGCAACCCGGCGATGACATCACGCTCAGATATTATGTCATCGGCAACGGTCGCGCGCTCGAGGAACGCACCGCTGATTTTCGCGTGCGCGGAATCATCCCGCTCGCGGGCGCGGCGGCTGACCGCGGTTTGATGCCCGATTTTCCCGGCCTTGCCGAGGCCGAAAGCACCAGCGATTGGGATGCAGGCTTTCCCATTGAGATGAAACGCATCCGGCCCAAGGACGAACAATATTGGAAACAATATCGCGGCACGCCCAAGGCGTTCGTCACGCTCGCCGCCGGGCGCAAAATGTGGGCGAACCGTTTTGGCGATTGCACTGCGATACGTTTTCCGGCCTCCGCGGGCTCGCTGGAAACCATTCACACGGCGCTGCATCAACAACTCAACCCCGCGAGCGTCGGTTTGCATTTCGAGCCGGTCCGCCAACAAGCGCTCGCAGCGAGTTCGCAGGCTGTGGATTTCGGAGGACTGTTCATCGGCTTCAGTTTTTTCCTGATCGTCGCGGCGCTGCTGTTGATGGGTCTGCTCTTTCAATTCGGTTTGGAACAACGCGCAACGGAAATCGGCACGCTGCTCGCGCTCGGGTTTCGTCCGCGCCAGGTGCGCCGGTTGTTTCTTGGCGAAGGCGTAATGCTCGCGCTCGCGGGCGGCATCATTGGCGCGTTGGGAGGAATTCTTTATGCGCGCGCCATGTTGCTCGGCTTGACCACCATCTGGCGAAGCGCCGTGGGAACTTCCGCGCTGCGTTATCATGCGAGCCCCGAAACTCTCGTGATGGGAATTGTCGCCGGAACAATCGTCAGCGCGCTGACCATCTGGCTGACGCTCCGGCGTCAAGCACGCCAGCCTGCGCGCGAATTGCTGGCCGAAGGCGCGGCGGAAAATTACCGCTTCAAAAGCTGGAAGCGCAGCCATGGCCTTTGGATTGGGCCGGTCGCCGCGCTCTTGGCAGTGATCACGCTATGGACGGCGTTTGCGCACCAGGGCAGCGCGTCCGCCGACACTTTTTTCAGTTCCGGCGCGTTATTGTTGATCGGCGGTCTCGGTTTTGCCGCGCTTTGGCTGGCAGCAGCAGGCGCGGGCAACGCGGAACATTTTTCCATGCCCGGCCTTGCGATGCGTAGTTGCGGACGGCGTCGCAAACGCAGCCTTGCGACCATCGGCCTGCTGGCGTGCGGCGTTTTTTTGATTGTAGCCATTGGCGCGTTTCGCCAGGACGCCAGCCACGACGAACAGCAACGCATTTCCGGCACCGGCGGTTATGAATTGATTGGCGAATCATCCCTGCCGGTCACGTACGATTTGAACAGCAAGGCCGGCCGCGATTTTTATGGACTGGAAACTACCGACATGTCCTTCGTGCGCGTGCTGCCCTTTCGCGTGCATGACGGCGACGACGCAAGCTGCCTCAATCTGAATCGCGCGCAAACTCCACGTCTTCTTGGCGTGAATTCTGATGACTTGTTGAAACGCTCGCGGTTCACCTTCGCGCAGGAAATCGGAGGAAAATCCCAGAGCCAGGGCTGGCTTTTGCTTAAGCCGGATGCGAACGCCAAAACGAACTCCGCGGCAGCGGATGAAATCCCAGCGGTCGGAGATGAAAATTCCATTCTCTGGGCCATGGGCAAAAAAGTCGGCGACACGGTGGATTACACCGATGAACAGGGGCGTCCGTTCAAAGTGCGGATTGTCGGCGCGCTGGCGAATTCCATTTTGCAGGGCAGCCTCATCATTGACGAAGCGGCGTTTGTGGAACGATTTCCCGGCGAGAGCGGTTACCGGATGTTCTTGGTGAACGTGCCGCCCAACATGGCGTCTGCCGTCTCCGCGCAGATGACGCGCGCGTTAAAGGACCAGGGTTTGGAACTGACGCCCACGGTCGCGCGGTTGAACGCGTTCAACGCCGTGCAGAACACGTATCTGAGCACGTTCCAGGTGCTGGGCGGATTGGGCCTGCTGCTGGGCAGCGCGGGCCTTGGCGTGGTGGTGTTGCGCAACGTGCAGGAACGGCGCGGCGAACTGGGCCTGCTGGTCGCGGTGGGATTCCGGCGCGGCGCATTGCAACGGCTGGTCCTTGGCGAACATGGCGCATTGCTTGGTTTGGGGCTTGGCGTTGGATTGATCGCGGCGGTCATCGCCGTTTTGCCAGCCTTGCTTTCCGCCGGCTCCCAAATACCTTATGCCTCGCTAGCGTTCACGCTGGCCGGAGTGCTGCTCAACGGCCTGATATGGACGTGGGTTGCGACGCGTTTTGCGTTGCGCGGCAGATTGGTGGACGCGTTGCGGAATGAATGATTTAAGTCCGAAGAATTTATGATTCAACAGGCAAATAATTGGGTTGGTCTTCCGAATAAGGTGTTCGGCGAGACGCCGAGCACGGCACGCCAGAGGCGTGCGCTCCCCAAATTCCCATCGCGCATCCCATCTTTCCCATTGATGGCTTCATGCTTGCTGATAGCGCTTCTCGCACTCACCCATTTTTCGGCCTTTGGCGAGGAGGCCAAGCCGCTTTACGAAAACAATTTTGAAAAGGCGCAGGTCGGTTCCGTGCCGGACGATTTCCTGGTGCTCGATGGCGGCTTTGCGGTGCAGGAAACCAATGGCAACAAATTTCTCGAACTGCCCGGAACCCCGCTCGACACGTTCGGCGTGCTGTTCGGTCCGACCGAAAAATCCGACGTATCCGTTTCCGCGCGCATCTTTGGCACGAAGAAAGGACGCCGATATCCCGCATTCGGTGTTGGATTGAACGGCCAGGGCGGCTTTCGCCTGCAGGTTTCACCCGGCAAGGGCACTCTGGATATTTATAAGGGCGACACTGTCGTCACGAACGTGCCTTACCAATGGAAATCAGGCGAATGGACAACGCTGCTGCTGCAAGTCGTCAAGTCCGGTGACGTTTGGAAAGTGGAAGGCAAGGCCTGGGCCCAAGGCGCATCTGAGCCGTCCACGCCGATGATCGCGCTTGAAGAAAAAACCGAACCTTCCGCTGGTCGTGCTTCGATTTGGGGCAGCCCGTTTTCAACCCTGCCGATTGATTTTGATGATTTGGTGATCAATCGCGTCCCAAAGGAGCAATGAGGCAATTCAGCGATGCTTACTGATTCGAATTCGTTCGCGCTGCCTTGCGGCTCAAACTCCTAAACCAGAGGAATCCCAAAAGTGACAGGAGCAGGGCGACCACATAACCCCGAACCGAAATTCCAAGGGCTTTTGGCAACCCGGCTACGTCCGGTCGATAAGGCAGGAAGACTACCTCGATCTGATGATGCGTAAACTTGTCCCCGTCATACGTGTTCTCATTGAAGAGTTGCGCGTTGGCGTCCATTGTTTGCCGGTGTGACGCTCCTGCGTCGTCCAGATACGAAATTTCAAACGTGTATGAAGACAAAATCAAGTCATGGGTGGTTCGCGTGATATTGTCCAGTGTGCCTTGCGTGCGATGCCCTGCCTCCAGCAAAGTTCGATGTTCCCGGTTCTCCACGATTTGGTATCCGACGCAACAAACCGCTGCCAACAAAAAAGCTGAAGCTGCCAGCATTGAGTTTCGCCGGTGCTTCTTAGCTTGGATCTTTTCGCGGATGCTTCGTACGGCTTGAACGCCATCATTTCCGAAACGCGACGCAGCCGCGGCGGACGGGAGCGGCTGCGCCCCGGTCCCGGGCACGGCATAGTCAGAAAGATAATTTGCCGGCTTTTCGCGAGGCTTCGCCGCAATTATTTGCGGAGCGTAAAGCAACCTGTTTATGATTCCCCGGTAGACAATCGAAGCCAACCAGGAACACCATGCGACCATCACAAGTACGTAGATTGGGCACAACCACATACCACTGCGCAGTTGAAGCAGATCAGGAATAGCTTTCATTTTAAGAACAAAGAACAACAGCGCTGACGAAAGCGGAAACAAAAAAGCGGCTGCGACAACCATCTTGGGCTCCGGCAGTTCAATCTGCTTTGGGCAGCTACAGCATTCCAAAACCACAAGTACATTTCCACTCCGATTCCCGAAGATTGATTTGCTGACGTCAAAGCGCGCAAGCGTGGGCAATAACGTGCCTCCACAACTGCATTTTCGAGGTGTCTCTCGTCTCAATCTTGACATTGGAGACTCTGCGGATTCCGGCGTGGTATGGCGATCCGTTTCCGGGAGATAAATACGATTCAAGCTCGCTAGTTTTGGCCCAGGTGGTGTAGGTGTCGATGCCGAAGTTTGGGCCGATAGCTTGGGGTGTGATACTGGAGGCTTGACCGTGCGTGTTTTTTCCGAGTTCGGAGTTCCGCCTTCAGGCGGCTTCCGGGTAAATGCCACTGGTACCGCAGCCCGCGCAATCTGTGGAACCGGTTGCTCCGTTAGCGCCCGGTCTATCGTGCGGGCGCATTCCGGACAGTAATTTTCAGGCCATTCTTTGCGGCAAACGGGACAGGTGGACATTGCCACATTTTGTTCATGTTGCATCGAGAGGCGTCAATGCCAAACTTGAAGGTGACTTCTGACGACTGCAATTGAGCGCTGTTTAATGCTTTCAATTTTTTCGCGCTGCCTTGATCGAGGCGGCGCGGGCTTCAACTTTTTCCGCCTCGGCGTCATTTTTGATTTTGCGCAATGCCTTGGCGTATTTATCAAGCGAAGCGAGCAGCATGGGCGAATGGGGCCCCGACATTTTTTCAAGGATGCCCAATTGTTGTTTGCGGACGGAAACCAACTCCTCATTGTGTTCGAGTTTCGTGTCGATCGTCCCCAGCACATCCAGGATCCCCAAAATTTCCACGTCGCTCGCGCCGGATTTTTGCGCGTGTTCAAGCTGCTTGCGGCAGAATGGTTCGGCCTTCGCGTAATCACCCGCATTCACATCGAGCGAAACCAATTGCTCAATCGTGTACGTTGTGACGGGATTGTCCGGTCCGAAAACTTGCTCGTCCTGGGGCAGCAGTTCTTCAAACAAAGCCGACGCTTCTGCGTTTTTGTTTTCCTTCGCGTAAAGGTTGGCAAGCGCAGTCTCGGTGGACAATGTTGATTTGCCCGTCGTGCCGAATTTTTTCTTTTCAATCGGAATCATGCGATTCATGAGCGGCTCAGCCGCCTGGTAATTGCTTGTGGCAACGTAAAACTTGGACAATTCGTCCAGCGTGGCCAGCAAATGCG
>DASRBR010000059.1:0-5040 GCA_035653495.1 Verrucomicrobiia bacterium | reverse complement strand
GACAGCTTGTCCGCGTGGGCTCCAAGGTAGAACCAGTCCGCACGAAAGGCGGCTCCGGAACGGATTTTGAGCGGGTGTTTCACCTCGTTTCAGCTTGTTTCACATGGTTTCAGCTATCGGGAAAAATTAAATTGGTTAATTGTGGATGGTTGAGGGTTGATGGCCGGAGGGGTTCCGTGTTCCGGGTCGGGGATTTTGCTATCTTCAATCCTCCACCCTCCACCCTCGGTTGATCCTCGGACCGGGTGTTGCAGCTTGTTGCACTTGGTTGCACTTGGTTGCACCTGGTTGCAGCTATCAGGAAAAAAAAATGGAACGGGAGGCGCGATGCGGGTTCCGAGCCATTCGATTGCGGATTGCGCATTGCGGATTGGGGAACGCGAGTACGCTCGCCCCACCCGCGTAAGAGTTCCCGATGCTTTGGGGAGAAACTTCGCCCACTTCGCGATCGTCGGGCGAAAACTTGGGTGCAGGCACTGCCGGCCTGAAAACTGACGTTTTCAGCTACGGGGAGCGGAGGTCTTGGCAGACTGCCATCCGCCCTACCTCGTCCGGTTCACGAATTGGGCAGGATGACGGTCACGCGTTTGACGCGTTGGAGAAGCGGGCGCTTCTTTTTCTTCTTGTCATCGTCGTTGTTGAGATTGTCGTTGCTGGCAATCTGTTGCTTGGCTTCGGTGGTGGATTGTTGCGCAGCGCTTTGGCTGGCCGCCGTGGCCGTTGCCGCCGTGCCGAGCGTGGAGGTCGCCTGGCCGCCACCAACCGAAACGTTCTGCGAAAGCAACGATGCCGTGATGGAACCGGCGGAAGCGCTAACGCCGCTGATGCCGATGATGGTGCCGGAAATCGTCCCGCCCGCGGAAACATTGGCATTGCCGGCGGAGAGCAGAGTGCCGCTGAAATTTTGCGCGGCATTGATTGTGGAATTCTGGCGCGAAATCACCAGGCCGTTGATGTTGCCTTGCGCGGTGAGATTGACCGTGCCGCCGATGAGGCCCGAATCGCCCAAATCAATGTTGCCCGGGATGGCGGGCGAATTGCCGGAAGCAGGCGTGCCCGCTGTCAACGTGACGGACGGCCCGCCGGCGATGCTTCCATCCAGCGCCAATTGCAGAATGCCGGCCTGCTCGGAAATGATGTTGCCTCGCGGGGTCTTGATGGTGATGTTGCCTGGCAGCGGATTTCCGCCGGGTGTCTGAAGATCTTTCGGAAGGCTCACGGCCACTACACCGCTGCCGTAAATCGGATCTTCTTCCGTATAACCGGCAAATTGGGTCGAGACCAGCGGCACGTTCACGTAAATGTTCCCGCCGCTGCCGCAGTTGACGTTGCCTTCCAACGATTCGACGAGCAAAATGTTCCCGCCATTGTAAGCAGCGATGCGCGAGCCGTTGATATTGAGGTCCTTGTCGGCGATAACTGTGACATCGCTGTGGCCCGAAGTATAAATGCCGAAGGCAAGCGGTGAAGTGCCGAACAATTCCTGCGAACCCAAATCCATTTGGCCGCCGGTGCTGGTCACGGTAACGTTCCCGCCATCGAATGAAGCGATGCGCGAGGTGACCATGTCCAGATTACCCGAAAGCGTCACGGTCACTGCCGCGCCAGAGGCCGTGTATGGAAGGAGCGAGTTGTAATTGCCGCCGTAACCCCAGGATTCAATCCCCTGACTGCTGCCCAAATTCATCGAGCCCGCCGTGATATTGAATTGGCCTGGGCCGCCGATTTGAAACCCGTTCAGCGGCGTCTTGGGAACGGCCAGGCTTTCCTGGTAAAGCTGCTCGATGACTGAGTTGGGCACGAAGGAGACCGGATGAGTCACGAAATGGCCGTTGGCGACTTCCGGCAAACCATCGGCGCCGTAGGTGATGGCCTCCAATGTGCCGGTCATGGCTGTCAGTGTTGCCGACGACATCTGGCCGCCAAAACCCAATTGCCGGCTGCCGGGATTGTAAACAAACCCGGGATTCGGATTGCTGCCCGGCGAAACTTGAAACAGCGCCATCAAGGCCGCTTGGGATTGGAGGTCGGAGGCGTTCAGGTTCGCGGGAACAAAGGTCGATTGGATGAGCGACGGATTGACAAGGATCGCGAAAATCGAGTCCCACGTCGGGCTTAAGGGATTCGCCGGAGTGATTGGCTGCGTCAGGTTGGCGAAGGAGTAATATGGCTGGTTGAAAATCTGCCCGCCAACGGTGATGGAAGTCACATCGCCCTTGTGAAGATTTTCCCCGACGAAGCTGGAATTGATGAGGTCCCCGGCGACGTTGATCTGTGTTTGTTTGTCGGTGAACAGGTTCAGCGTGTCAATGCTGCCCCCGACCGAAATCTCGACAGGAGCGGCATTTTTCAACTCGGGCGGCGTGGATGCGTGGTCCGCGGTGCTGAAGCTGAATGAACTCGTCCACTGCCGGCTTGCGCTGTCGGACATGCTCAAGGTCGGATACAATCCAGTGGCATCCGGCGTGCCAACCAGATTGCCGCCGTCGGTGGTGGTGATGTTGAGCTCTTGCAGCGGCGAAGGAAACAATGTGACGCTTGTGTCGAGCACAAACCCACCCGCGCCTGCATTCACTTCGAGCGAAGGAGGAAAGAGGATCGGCACCGGATCACTCGTACGGGGAATGCCCAGGCCAGTGATTTCAACGGAATCAGCGGCGTTCAGTGTGACCGATGCATCGGCACTGTAATTGAACCGATGAAAGCCGGGGTTGGAAGTCGCATTGCCTTTGTTGTTGAACACGCCTGCAGGATTGCGCACCTCCTGCAAATAAATGCTCCCATTCGGCGCGTTCACGGACCAGCTTCCTGAAATGAGGCTCAGCGCAAATCCCTGGCTCGTCAGAGGCGCGCCGCAATTTCCATTCTCCGCGGTGATGGTTCCCGTGCCGTTTGCCACCACATAATGTCCAAAGACGCTTCCGCCTGCCGTGATGGTCACATCGCCCGGAGCCGCGCCATACGCACCCGCGCCGGCTTCGCTGTTGTCGTTGTTCAGCGGCAGATAGCTGGTGACGTTGCCGCCCGCGGTGATGGTCACGTTGCCGCCATTTGCCGTGCTGATTCCGCCAAGCGTGGAGGAAACTTTATAATATGGCGCGGCGCGTTGGTTAAAGACATAGCCTTCCGGACTGCCGCCGGTGTTCACATCGCCGAAGTTGGCAGTCACGTTGATGCTCCCTCCAGCTCGCGTGGTGATGCCGTTACCATCGACACTCGAACCGCTGCTGCCAGTGTCCACCATGACTTCATTTCCGGCGGTCAGGTTGATGTCGCCATTTTGCGTTTGGATGATGCCGCTGCCCTGCAAATAAATTCCATCCATGCCCGATTGCCGGTTGGCTGCCGATGTCAATTCCTTCCCGGCATTCATCGTGAGGCTCCAATTCCTGCCGGCTTGAATTCCAGATTGATCGTCAATCGTGGTGTTCCGGCCCGCGTTCAAAGTGATTGAACTGGCGATGCTGGCGTCGGGAACGCTCCACAACGTTCCGACTTCGATGTTGTAATTGGCCGCGAGACTGATTGTCGATAGATTATTGTTTTGGATGAGATCATTGAACGTGCTCACATCCAGCGTCAACGTGTCGCTGCCCGGATCGTTAGGATCGCTGGCATTGACCGTCCCGTTGGCTGGCGCGGAATCGCCATAATCCGTCAGCAAAATATTGTCCGGATCAATGAACAAACCGCCCGCGGTGTAACCCTTCGCAGCATGGCCATTAATGGTGGATTGGATCGCGCTGATTTGCGGCGCGGATATTTCAACTTGTCCACCATTGCCACCCTGCGTGCCCCCAGAAACGTTGATGACCGAACCCGCCTGGTCTGAATAGCTGCCACCCGATTTGATGGTAATGTTTCCTGCTGGACTCACGCCTTGCGCATCACCTTGCGCGGAGATGACTGAAGTGCCGCTGAGGTTCACCGCGTCACTCGCATAAAGTTCAATCGTCCCATTCACTTTGCGAACGGAATTGGCCTGGACGAGGCCGCCTTGATTCACGACTTGCGCCCGCATGGCTATTGAGCCGCCATCGGCAATCAGCCGCCCGGAATTATCCACCGAACCTTGTGGCAATGTGACTTCGGCGCTCAACCCGCGCCCATCGGGACTCGTGGAAAGCAGGACTTGCTTGCCCGCATAAAGGCCGATGTTGCCGCCGTTATCGGAGATCGTGCCGTGGTTCTCAATATCACTGGCGATCAGAAAAGCGGGCCCCCCGCCAATGTCCAATGAGCCGTAATTGATGATCTTTGCGGTTGGCGGCGGCGCGTTGAAGGACCACGCGCCTCCCGTGGCAACATCGGGCGGCGCGGCTTGCGCGGTCGTGAAAATGACCCCGTGCGCGGTGACGGACGCCTGGCCGCCGATGTAAAATCCAGACGGATTTTGCAGCAGCACGTAACCATTGGCATTGATATTGCCAAGGATTTGCGACGGATTGCCGCTGTTGATCTGGTTCCAAAGCAGCGATGTCGAGGAAGGTTGAACGATGGAGGTTGTTTCGCCCAAACCGATGTTGAAGCTCTGCCAGTTGATGTGGGCAAAGGGCGTGGTCTGGTGGATTGTGAATTGCGAGCCGTGGCTGTTGAACGAGGCCGCGCCTTGGGTCACTGTTCCGCCCTGCGGATTGGCCCTCGCGGACAACGCAAGAACACAAAATATCGCTTGAACCGCGAGCCGCGGATTGGTGCAAAACAAAGAATTGATTCGCATACGCTTCGTCAGAATTGTGCGTCTATGGCAAAACTAAAAAACGGTTGATACGGTGTAATGGTGGCTGTGCGGGTCAACGGCACTGAGAAAAGAAAATGCGCCTCGAAATGTGGCCCAATCGTCGCCACGGCGCCGAGGCCCACGCCCCACAATGACGTGTGCTGCGCCTGCCCTTGTGGATCGAGCAAAAACACCTGCGCAAAATCCGTATAGGCGGACGCACGGACCATCAGTGGATTGTTCGCCGAAACGTAACCAACCAGGTACGGGGGTGTTTTTTGTTCCAACGAAACATGCCAGCCCTCGTCTCCGAAAACTTC
>DASRBR010000058.1:0-12891 GCA_035653495.1 Verrucomicrobiia bacterium | reverse complement strand
AACGACACTGCCAACACCTTGCAAAAAATTTCAAACAACTTCACATAATACACATCGTATGAACGCATATTGCTTTCCGACCGGTATCTCAGGTTCACAATGACATGATCAAAAGGGGGATTATTATCTCGCTGTGCTTTCTGCATTTCGGACTGTACTTGGATAATCGCATTTTTAAGGCGGGGCTGCTGATCAAAGACTTTGGTTTCTCCTAGTTCGCACAAAAGACGACCGGCAGCCACTGCATTCTCCCACATAAAATTCAGTTCTCTCAGCAGCTCCTTATGAAGATATTTTTCTTGCGGATATCTTTGTTCATGAGCTTCTGAGATTTTCTGGCGCTCGCCTTCCCATCTCGCGGATTCCTGCTCCAATGCAGAGGCTAGATTCTTCAGCCTACCGGCTTGGTCGTGAATGGAATTCTTATTGGTGGCGTGTTCGCTTTCCCGGTTTCGCGATTTCGCATTTTTTTTGCTCACCGTTGCGGAGTTTAGCGCAATCCAGTACGCTAAGGCAATCTTGTGAAACCGCTGACGAATTACACATCGAAATTGACTGACGAGCAGGCGAAGACGCTTGAGGCGCATTTGCGGTCGCACGCCTTCGAGTTTCGCCAGGTTCCATACGCGCGCTTCGCCGCAGCGAACCGGGACGTGAACGTCGTCTTTTACGAGAGTGGCAAGCTGGTGGTGCAAGGGAAGGGGACGCAGGAGTTCATCGAGTTCGTGCTCGAGCCGGAGGTGCTCAAGGAGGCCAAGCTCGGTTACGAAGCGGTGCTCAATCCCGAGTTGCTTCAGCCGCGTCTCGGCGTGGATGAAAGCGGCAAGGGCGATTTCTTCGGGCCGCTGTGCATAGCGGGCGTTTATGTGAACGAGTCCGTCATCCAATCGTGGAAGGACGCCGGCATCCGCGATTCCAAAAATATTTCCAGCGACAAACGCATCCGTGAACTGGCCGATTTGATCCGCGACACGCCCGGTTGCGTTTCGAGTGTCGTGCCGATCGGCAACGAAGCCTACAACCGGCTTTATACCAAAATGCGCAGCGTGAATTCCGTTCTCGCGTGGGGCCATGCGCGGGTGATTGAGAATCTCATGCTGCAAAAGCATCGGATGGTTCCGCCGCCGGTGCGGGCCATCAGCGACCAGTTCGCCTACAGCAAGGAAACGGTTGCGGGCGCGTTGATGAGTTTGGGGCGCGAGATCGAGCTGGTGCAGCGGCACAAGGCGGAAGAAGACGTTGCGGTCGCGGCAGCTTCGATTTTGGCGCGGAACGAATTCGTGACGCGACTTGGGAAAATGGAAAAGGAATTTGGCATGGCGTTTCCCAAGGGCGCATCGGCGGCGGTGGACAAGGCGGCGAAGGAATTCGTGGAGAAATTTGGCGCGGACGCGCTCAAGAAAGTCGCCAAGATGCATTTCCGCACCGCATTGCGCGCGCAAGGTTTGCCGGAGCCGCCCAAGACGGAATGGCGGCGGCCCGGTTCGCCGTAGAACGACCCAAGAATGGAACCGGGATAGCATTTGGGGAGCGCATGCGTCTCGCATGCTCCGTTCGGCGTCCCGCCGAACGGGGGACCAAACCACTCGGCGGGACGCCGAGTGCGGCAACCGAGACGGTCGCGCTCCCCAAATTCCAACCTCGATTCCATTCCTTTGCGTTTGGTTCAAAGTATCGTTGTTACAAAACAAACGCATTGCTCATCACCCTCCTGCCATCGCGCCGATGATCAAAAACGGCTCGGTGCCATTCACGATTTGTTCCGGCAGCTTCGTCTCCGGCGGTTCGAGCGAGTAGTCTTCCTTGCAGGCAAAAAAGCGGATGAACGGGCGGCGTTTCAAGGTGACGTGGTCACGCACCGCGCCGCGCAAAACCGGGAAGCGCGCCTCAAGCGCATCCAGCACGCCGGCGATGGTCACCGGTCCGTTCACCTCAAGCTGCACTTCGCCATCCACGCCCGCGAGCTTGCGCAAATGAAATGGCAGCACGACGCGGATCATGGCAACGTTTGCACTTCCACGGAGAGGACCGCCGGCAAATCGCGCACAATCGGGTTCCATGAATCGCCGCTGTCCGCTGAGGCATAGACTTGTCCGCCCGTCGTTCCGAAATAAATCCCGCAAGGTTGCAGCGAATCCACGGCCATCGCATCGCGAAGGACATTCACGTAGCAATCCTTTTGCGGCAGGCCCTTGGTCATGGCTTCCCAATCGTTGCCGCCGGTTTTGCTGCGATAGACGCGCAGCTTGCCGTCCAACGGATAATGTTCCGAATCGCTCTTGATGGGGACGACATAAATCGTCTCCGGCTCATGCGCGTGGACATCAATGGGAAAACCAAAATCCGTCGGCAGATTGCCGCTGACTTCGCTCCACGAATCGCCGGCGTTGTCGCTGCGCATCACGTCCCAATGCTTTTGCATGAACAACACGTCCGGGCGCGAAGGATGCGCCGCAATGCGATGCACGCAATGGCCGACTTCGGCATCCGGGTCGGGCAGTTCGAATTGCGACTTGAGCCCTTTGTTGACCGGCTTCCAGGTTTTGCCGCCATCGTCAGTTCGGAACGCGCCTCCGGCGGAAATGGCGACAAAAATCCGGTTCGGATTTTTATGGTCGAGGATGATGGTATGCACCGCCATGCCGCCCGCGCCGGGTTGCCAAAGATTTCCCTTGGCCTTGCGCAAACCGGAAAGTTCATGCCAGGTTTTGCCGCCGTCGGTGCTTTTGAAAATGGCCGCGTCTTCTGCGCCGGCATAAACGGTGTTGGGATCTTTGAGCGAAGGTTCCAGGTGCCAGATGCGTTTGAATTCCCAGGGATGCTGTGTGCCGTCATACCATTTGTGCGTGCCGACTTCGCCTTCATAAACGAACTTGTTGCTTTCGCCTTTGGGCATGCCGCCTTCGCCTTGCAATTCTTCCGGCTTGCTGCCGGGCGGGTTCCAGGTTTTGCCGCCGTCGTCCGAACGCTGGATGATCTGGCCGAACCAACCACTGCTTTGGGAAGCGTAAATGCGGTTGGGATCGGCGGGCGAACCTTTGAGATGATACATCTCCCAGCCGGCGAAATGCGGCCCGGCGACGTCCCATTTGTCCCGTTTGCCATCGGCAGTAAGGATGAATGCCCCTTTTTTCGTGCCCACCAGAACTCGTACTTTGCTCATAGTTTAACTTGGTTGTTGAGTTTATAGCTTTGCCGGTCTGATATTACGACGAACCGCAAAAAAACTTGAGGACATTTTTTTTGTTGTCGAGAGATTTCGTCCTGCTGCGGCTCGAAAGTATCCAACGTTTTATCGGTTTAAAACATTGAAATTCAAGAATTTTAGTCGCTTGTAGGCGCAATTCTGCTTGACCAGCGCATGTTAGTGAGCTAGTAACGCGGTCGAATGGGTGCATATTTTCGTGCAGCGGTTGTGTTTCTTTTTGCCACGCTGGCACCCGCGTCGCTTCATGCCGCTTACTCCTTAATCTTCTACGACGCCAACCTATTTGGAGCTCCACCTTACGAGTGCGTGCAAGTGCCGGCCAACGCCAGCCTGACGCCCACCCAGATCACTTTGGAAGCCTGGGTCAATGCCGCGACCGGAGGAACAATTATTTCACGTGGCGATGGCAGCACAACCAACACCGATTACATTCTGCAGATAAGCAATGACGGCGCGTCTGTCGGGCAAAATGTAAGCTTTTACGCAGCAGGTGTCTGGAATGATTCAATTGGTACGATTCCCACGAACACTTGGACGCACGTGGCGGTGACCTATGACGGGACGAACAAGCAGTTTTACATCAATGGAGTTTTGAGCGGAACCAGCCCTTGCGCCGGTTCGCTCTCCTCGACGCCCAGTTCACCGCTCTATCTGGGCGTGCAAGGTTTTTCTTGCGCTTGCAACGAGTTCCTCGGGGAATTGGCCGAGGTGCGCCTCTGGAGCACCGTGCGCACAGCCAGCCAGATCCAGGCGGACATGAATTTTTCGTTTTCCGGCGTTCAACCGGGCTTGCTGGCATACTATCATTTGAATGAAGGGGTTGGCAGCACTGCGCATGATGTGTCAGGCAACGGCCACGATGGGACGGTCCAGAACGCGAAGTATGGCGTGGCGTGGGCGCAATCGGCGCCGCCCTCCTTGGGGTGGAACGCGCGAGCAGTTGGGCCGGGAGCCGGGACGGAGAGCGTAGTGTTGTGTGGCACAAACGCGTGGACAAACCAGGCCAATGCGTCCTGGCTGCACTTGAGCGCTCCCAATCAAACCGGAACGGGCAGCGCGAATATCATTTTCACATACGACGCCAACACCGGCGCGGCGCGCACGGGAACGCTCACTATTGCCGGACTGACGCTGACCGTCACCCAGGCCGGAACCAATTTCGTTTCGGCAACGGGAGTAACCACGTTGATTTCGGGAATGAATTCTCCCGTGTGCGTTGGGGTTGATGGCGTAGGGAACGTATATGCTGCTGACGCTCATGATCCTGTTACAGGCAGGAAATGGTCGAAAGCAAACAACACAGTGAGCACGCTCTTTACGGCTGGCACCAATATCATAAGCGGGGCCGTAGACTCGCTCGGCAATTTCTATATCGATTATTCAGGTAGTTATGTCGACAAGTGGTCCGCTGCCAGCCAAACACAGACTTATATATTTGAACCAACTAATGATACCAGTTCTTATGATTTAAGCCCGTTGCCCTTGTGGCTGGGAGTGGACGGTGGAGGGAATGTCTTTTACTCGGACCAGGATATCGTGGGTCTATGGTTTGCCGGAAGTGGCAACCAGATTAATCTGGTTTCTTCCGGAATAACCCAAGCCGGTCCGTTGGCCGAAGACCAGGCCGGGAACGTCTATATCCTCGATTACTTCAATTACACTCTCAAGGAGTGGGTTGCGCAGAGCAATTCGGTCTTTACACTCTGTACCCTGGCGGGTGTCTATCTGGATGAGAGCATTACGGTGGATGGCGGCGGCAATGTTTATATCGGCGACCCCAACAATGGCAGCTATCTTGGCGGCAACATCATAGAATGGTCTGCTGTGACCAAAACCACAAACGTGATTTACGCCCCTCCGATAACTTATACGTCTCAACCTTGGGCGACAGCAGTGGATGGGGCCGGGAATATTTATTTTACTGAGTTCGACAACGGTCTCGTTAGGGAACTGCCCCGGGCTTTCGTGGGGCCAACCACTAAATCTGAGAATGCGGCGGCCGGCAGCGATTCTTTGATGGTGCTGCCGGCGACGGAAAATCTGCAGCCGCCTTTTGCTCCCACCAGCGATCAGCCCTGGCTGAGCATCACCGGCGCGACCAATGGCATTGTGACCTTTGCCTGCGCCACCAATTTCGGCCCGACTCGCGCGGGCAACATCACTGTGCTCGGCGTGCAAGTCCAGGTCACCCAGTCGAGTCCCTATATTTTGGGCACAGCGAATCGCACCGAAGGGCCGGCTGCGGGAACCGACAGTGTAGTGCTGGGAGTGCAACCGGCAGTGGTTTCCTGGACCGCCACGCCCAATGCGCCATGGTTGCACTTGAGCGCGGCCAATCAAAGCGGAACGGGCAGCACGAATCTGGTTTTCAGTTTTGATGCCAACAGCGGCGGGACCCGCACCGGGGCCATTACCGTCGGCAACCCGGCTTTGAGCGCCACACAGACTCTAACGGTCACCCAGACCGGGTCCACTTATGTGGCCGCAACGCCATGGGCGCCACTTGTCTCCGTAGGATTGAACAAGCCTAATGGCGTGGCTGTGGACACCGCGGGCAACGTATACATCGCCGATACCACGAACAACGCGATCAAGAAGTGGTCCATGGCAAACAATACCGTGTCCACGCTGGTTTCCTCTGGCTTGGGCAATCCTGGCGGCGTGGCCGTGGACAGCGCCGGGAATGTCTATATCGCCGATACCACGAACAACGCGATCAAAGAATGGTCGGCAGCCAATCAAACCGTCAGCACGCTGGTGTCGGGATTGAGCCAACCCAACGGCGTCGCGGTGGACAGCCTCGGCAATGTTTATATTGCTGACACAGGCAACAACGCGATCAAGGAATGGGTGGCGGCGAGCAACTCTGTCTTCACTTTGGGTTCGATTGGGGCTATCGCGCCTCGGGGTGTGGCCGTGGATGCCGCGGGGAATGTGTACATCAGCGATACCGGCAACAACACAATCAAGGAGTGGTTCGCCGCCAGCCATGCGAGCACGAAACTTGTCACCTCGGGACTGAGCAGCCCTGGCGGACTGGCGGTGGATGGCGCGGGCAACGTGTATATTGCCGATGTGGGCGACAACGCCATCAAGGAATGGATCGCAACGAGCAAATCCGTGGTCACACTGTTTTCCTCGGGATTGACCGCTCCTGCCAGCGTGGCAGTGGATGGCAACGGTAATACATATGTGGCCGACACTGGCAACAGCTTTGTCAAGGCCCTGCAGCAAGCCTTTGTTGACCCAACGCCCAAATTGGAAATCGCCCTCGCCGGCGTCGATGCCCTGCCTCCAGTTTTGCCCGTTACCGAAAACCTTCTGTCCCCATTTGCGCCCACGAGCGACCAATCTTGGCTGACGATCAACAGCGTGGCCCATGATGCCGTAGGTTTTGCCTTTACCCAAAATGGCGGCACAATCCGCACGGGCCATATCAATCTCCTGGGCCAAAGCATTCCCGTCACTCAATACGGCGCTACCGGCGTGGCAACCAGCCTGACGGGCGCGCATTTTCTGCCGAATGGGAAGTTTCAATTTACTTACACCAACAACCCGGGCGCGACATTCAATGTATTAAGCACGACCAACATCACGCTGCCGCTCAGCCGATGGATATCGCTTGGCGCGCCGGTCGAAGGTCCAGCCGGGCAATATCAATTTACCGACACGAACGCGACCACCTCGGCCCGTTACTATATTCTCCGGACGCCTTAAATTGGACCGGGCACACGCGTTGGAAACGACGAAATGGGGGGTAACGCAGTTGTTTCCAGATTGTTTCGAAAACGTAAAAATTTGTCTTGCAATCTGACGTCGGTGTCTCTACAAAAGGTGCATTCGATTCAGTGTGTTTTGACTCAGGAAAAACCATGTACTAGATAGCTATGAAAAAAACCACCCTCACCAATGTTACAACCTCGACGGGATTCTGTTTGATGCTTTTGCTTTTGGCGCAAAGTGCCAAGGCGCAAAGTCCCGTGTTTGACTACAACTTCCCTGCCTCCTGGGGCGGCACCGGCACGACGGTAACGGACCAGAGTTCAGCGGGCAATAACGGTTTCACCACTGGCACCCTGTCTCTGGATTTGGCGCCACCCTCAAGCTCGGGCAATTCAATCAACACGACTGCCGGCGGCGTCCTTACCAGTGGGAATCAGTTGCTGAACAATTCAGCAGTCGCCGCGGCTGGCGGTTTCACTTACAATGTGGCGTTTAATTGGAATGGAACAGATTCAGTCTCTTTTGGTCATACTGAAAAGATTATCGACTACGCGGGCACCGAATCATTGCAACTGATCACGACCGCAGGCTCGGCGAACCTGCAAATGACGTTTGCGAACGACACTGGCGCAGAATCGATTCCCGTCTCCACAACCATCTTGCCGAACACCTGGTATCATGTCTCGCTCGCATTCAATACCACGGGAAACTCCCTTGATGTCAATGGAGACATCTCCGGAGTGGCGACCTTGTCTGTTAACGGCACCCCCCTCAGCGCGGGAGCCGCTACCAAAGGAAAATATGGCGACAGTTTGAATCGCCCGATTGGCATCGGCCAATTGGGAGCCAACTACGGTTACCTGGTCGGTTTTAAGGGAGATATTTATGATCCGAACGTCCAACTTGGTGTTGTGCCCGAACCGTCCACAATGGCTTTAGGCCTGATGGGTGGCCTGGGACTTTTGGGAATGTGGAAGGTCCGCCGCAAGGCTTGATCATCGTTTCTTTTCCACCAAAAGAGCCGCCAGCAATGGCGGCTCTTTGCTTTCCAATCGCAAATATGGATGGACATTTTTCGCCGCTCCAACAAGAATAAAGAAGCGAAAAATTTTTTTCGGACATGAGCCAGCCACAAGCAAAACCAAACAAGGAAATATTGGCGCTTTGCCGTGAAGCCGAAGAGTTCTGGAAACGGCAGGATTATGAGAACAGCATCAATCGGTTGGAGAAGGCCACCCGTTTGGAACCGAACAACCCGAGTCTCCACTTCAACCTCGCCCGCGCATACGGGCTGCGTTACGACTTCCCGGCCGTGGCGCGCTGCATTGAGAAAGCGTTGCAAGTTTCGCAAGGCCGCGTCGAAATGCTCGAACAGGCGGCGGCGATCTGTTCGAATTTCAAAAATCTCGACATGACCCTTGGTTACTATGAGCGCGCCAGCAAGAAAAAGGGTGTTTCAATCGGCGCGCTGAATTCCCTGGCGGACATATATCTTCTGGATGATCGAATTGACGAGGCGGCTGAAATTGTCGAGCGCGCGGCACGGATGGACCGAAAAGATCCGGGCGTGTTGCTCAAAGAAGCAATGGTCAAGCGCAAGCGCGGCCAATTAAATGACGCGGAATCCCAATTCCGCGCTCTCATGATGAACAACGCCGCTGACACTTTGGTCCGCATCCGCGCGGCATACTCGCTGGCCGGCATTCTGGATGGCGCGGGCCAATACGATGAGGCTATGACTGCGTTGTTGGAAGGAAAGGCGATTCAACGTCCATACGCGCTTCCATTGGCAGCCCCGCTCCAAAGCCTGGAGAACCTCGACAAAGAATTGTCGCGAGCGGTCACTTCAACAGTCCTGGAGCGTTGGCGGGCAGATGGCGCCAGGCTCCAGCCGCCGCGGCGTCTTGCCCTGCTCGCCGGCCATCCACGCTCTGGCACAACGCTTCTGGAGCAGGTGCTCGATGCCCACAGCGATGTCGTCAGCCTTGAAGAGACGAGCCTGATACACGATGAAATATTCCGGCCCATGGGGCGGGATTATCCGCAGGGAACGGGAATTTTTCAGATGCTTGAGTCGGCCCCGCCCAGCGTGCTCTCACATTTGCGTGAAAACTATTTCCATTGCGCGGAAATGTTCCTTGGCAAAGCCATTGGCAACCGCCTGTTGGTTGATAAAAATCCCGGGCTGAACGCGATGGCCGCCGTTCTCATGCGAGTTTTCCCGGAGACCAAATTTCTGATCGCGTTGCGCGACCCGCGCGACGTTGTCATGAGTTGCTTTATGCAACCGCTCACGCTCACACCGACCAGTTCTGCCTACTTGAGTTTGGAAGGAACTGTGAACCGGTATGCCAACGTGATGGGCTTCTGGCTGGAAATGCTCCCGCGCATGGGGAACCAATGGATGTATGTCCGTTACGAGGAGATGATAGACGACCTCCCGACCGTTGCGCGATCCGTGCTGCACTTTCTTCGCGTGGGATTTGAGGAGAATGTCCTGAAATTTTTTGAGCATGCGCGCACGAAGCGGGTGAATTCACCGTCCATCGCGGAGGTGCGAAAGCCACTTTATCGCACGGCAATCGGCCGCTGGAAAAATTACCAGAAATACCTTGAGCCCTATATGGCGGGGCTTGAAGCGCATTGCAGGAAGTTCGGGTATGAGTTTTGAATGGGACCAATGAGACCAATAGGACGACAAACGACGATTTGGGCCCTAACAAAATTAAATTCCATTTCTCATGCGATTGATTGTCAATTTAACATCGATGCGATTTTGTGAACCCGGTTGATTTCAACAAAAAGCTGCACGAGGCGCGCTTCCTGATGCAATCCAAACGCCTGCCGGAGGCGCTGAAGGTTTATTCGGAACTGGCCCGGGAATTTCCGAAACTGGGAAATCTTTTGGAGGAATATGGCCGCGCGGCAGGCGCAGCCGGCAATTATGAACTGGCGGACCAGCTTTGGGAACGGGTGGTTGCCATCGGCCCAAAAAATGCCGCGCTCCTGCTGCGGCTTGCCGCGGAATATGGAAAAATCTGGCTGTTTGAAAAGGCGCGACAATTGTCCCGCGAGGCTGCGGACCTCGAGCCGGAAAATCTGACTGCCCAGGTCGGGCTGGCCTCGCTTTTGGCGCGGACCAGCGGCGTCGCCGAAGCCCGTGAAGCGGTGAACCGGTGTCTTCGGCTTGATCGCCTCAATGAACCGGCGCGTTATCTCGCCGCGCATCTGGACCGGCGCGAAAACAAATTGGTCGAGGCCGAAACCCAATTTCGCGATCTGCTTGCATCCGGTTTGCGCGATCCGCATGCGATTTATTTTTCCCATCTTGAACTGGCCCGCGTGCTTGACAGCATGAAGCGGTACGACGAGGCCATGGCCGAATTACAAATTGCCAAGCAGCTTACAGCAAAATCGCTGAACATGGCCGAAGCGAAAAAGGGTTTTGACGAACGCCGCACAAAAGCGCTCGAGAAAGCGAAGGCGCTGCCCAAAACCATTTTGAAAAGCTGGGCGCAATCATTTCCACCTGAAGCGCGTTGTCATGCTCCTACGCTCGCCTTTTTGGGCGGTCACGCGCGCAGCGGCACCACCCTGCTGGAAAGAATCCTCGATGCGCATCCGTCCGTTGCGGCGGGCGACGAGTCGATGGCTTTCAACACCATCGGGGGATTGGTTGACGTCATGGCTGCCGAAATTCCGGCGGACGGACTCAATTTCATCCGCCAACGGTTCCTGAAAAATTTCTGGAAAACCTTGGGTTCGCCGACCGAAGGGAAAACGCTCTTGGACAAAAATCCGGCCGTGACGCCTTATTTGCCTCCTTATTTGCGGGCCTTCCCGGAACTGCGCGTGCTGATTGCATTGCGCGACCCGCGAGACGTGCTGGTGAGCTGCTATTTCGAGACCTTGACCAATTACAGCCATCTTTCGTTTGAAAACCTGGCGCTGCATTATAGCTGCGTGATGGGCGTTTGGCTGATGGTGCGGGAATGGGAGGGATTGGCGTGGCTGGAAACGCGGTATGAGGACATCGTGGCCGATTTGGAGAAGGAGGGCGGGCGCGTCACGAAATTCCTGGGATTGGAATGGCATGAGAACCAATCGAAGTTTCATGAGAAAAATCGCGAAAAGCCGATCATGTCCACGACCAATTACACGAACGTGACCACGCCGGTTTATGCGCGGTCCATGGGGCGTTGGCGGGTATATGAGAAATATATGGAGGGGATATTGCCGGTTTTGGAGCCGTTTTGCAGGGAGTTTGGCTACAGTTAAAATAGGACGAATAGGACAAATGGGACCAAATACGACGGCAAAAAGCGACGATTAGCTCTCAGGAAAATGGTTCTTGCTCTTCGTAAATAGTTGAAAAAAAGTGGAGAAAAGCCGTTGACACGATTTTTGCTCCTGCTATTTTGGTAGTCAGTCATTGGGCCGTAACAGATAAAAATCATAGCCCCTAAACTTTTTGACGAAAGGGTGAGGGGAATGGTTTTTTGTCGCTTTTGGGCGTCAGGATTAGATTTTGGCCATGCCCATGTAGCTCAGTTGGCAGAGCACGTCCTTGGTAAGGACGAGGTCATCAGTTCAATCCTGATCATGGGCTCCAATTTATACGTAGAAAAAGTCGCAAACAGAAATAGAAAAGACAACAACGAATACCAGGAGATCGAGTAATGGCAAAAGAAAATTTTCAGAGAACCAAACCGCACGTCAATGTCGGCACCATCGGCCACGTTGACCATGGCAAATCCACGCTCACGGCCGCGATCGTCGAAGTCCAGAACCGCAAGGGACTCGCGCCGAAGATCTCGTACGCCGAAATCACCAAGGGCGGAACTGTCCGTGACGAAACCAAGACTGTCACGATCGCCGTTTCACACGTTGAGTATGAGAGCGCCACGCGCCACTACGCGCACGTTGACTGCCCGGGCCACGCTGACTATGTGAAGAACATGATCACCGGCGCCGCGCAGATGGACGGAGCGATTTTGGTGGTCAGCGCCGCTGACGGCCCGATGCCGCAGACCCGCGAACATATTTTGCTGGCCCGCCAGGTGGGCGTGCCTGCCATCGTGGTCTTCCTGAACAAGGTTGACCTGGTTGACGATCCGGAATTGCTGGACCTCGTCGAGATGGAAATCCGCGATTTGCTGACCAAGTATCAGTTTCCCGGCGACAAGACGCCGATCATCCGCGGCAGCGCGACTGCAGCATTGGCGGCCAAGCCCGAAGGCGAAAAGGCCATCCAGGAATTGCTGGACGCGATCGACCAGGCGATTCCGTTGCCGACGCGCGAAGTGGACAAGCCCTTCCTAATGTGCATCGAGGACGTGTTCAACATTGAAGGCCGCGGCACCGTCGTGACCGGTCGTGTGGAACGCGGAGAATTGAACCGCATGGCGGAAGTGGAAATCGTCGGCCTGCGCGAGACCCGCAAGACCACGGCGACGGACATTGAAATGTTCCGCAAGCTGCTGGACAAGGCGAGCGCCGGTGACAACGTGGGCGTGCTGCTGCGCGGCACGAAGAAGGAAGAAGTGGAACGCGGCATGGTTTTGGCCAAGCCCGGTTCCATCACTCCGCACACCAAGTTCAAGGCGGAAGTTTACGTGCTGTCGAAGGAAGAAGGCGGCCGTCACACCCCGTTCTTCAACAAGTATCGTCCGCAGTTTTATTTCCGCACCAGCGATGTCACGGGCAATGTCACATTGCCGTCAGGCGTCGAGATGGTGATGCCGGGCGACAACGGCTCGGTGGAAGTGGAATTGATTTCGCCGGTGGCCATGGAAAAAGGCCAGCGGTTCGCGATCCGCGAAGGTGGCCGCACCATCGGCGCCGGCCGCGTGAGCGAAGTGGTGGCCTAATTGACGGTTTTGCGGAGAGCGGGGGTTTGTGAACCCCCGTCTCCCTTTTGGTTTGGTTGGAAATGGCTGCCAGCCACCCGGCGGACGAGC
>DASRBR010000057.1:0-18961 GCA_035653495.1 Verrucomicrobiia bacterium | reverse complement strand
TGAAAGCGACATGAACCAAAGCCTTGCGTCTGTGAGATGACCGGCGAAATCAATGAAGATGCGCGGATATTGGTGAGCGGGATTGAGATGCAGCCTGCGGACGATATCTTCGGCAACCGCTTGCGCGTCGTGGTGGATGAGGGAAAGCAGGCCGAGGCCGGCGAGCAGCACGATCATCCCTTTCGCAAATTCAAAAATCGCCACAGTTCGCAACCCGAGTGGCGCACGGTGATGAGTGCCGGATTCAGATTTCACCTGTCTGGTTATGGTGGCAACGCCGTCTTTGCGATCTATGGTTTGGTTCACGATTGAGCAGCAACGATAATTTCGGTCCAAATCAACCAATTACTGCAACCACCTTTCACAATTTTTGCTGTAACAACTCAAAGACGACGGTTCATTGTTGTTTGGTATCATGACTTATAAATCGGTGTTTGTAAAGCATGATGCGTGCCTCCCGCATCATTCGCAGATGTTAAAACAGAAACGTGACGTCGCTGAAACGCGTGGCAATTTCCGCCAGCACGCGTTTTTCGTCGGCAAGGTCCCGGGCTGCAAAGGTAACGCTAAAGCGAAGATTGGGACCGGCATCATCCCATGGAACTGTCGAGAGCAGTTTTTCAGTGATGAGCCATTGTGACACAGCCTCGGCATTCTTGAACTCGACATGTGTGCCGTTGCGGGTTTGCGCGGCTTTCGGCGCGGGAACATAAAGGAAAAATGAACCTTTGGGTTTGCGGGCATCGAAACCCGCCTTGCGCAAAACTTGCACCAAACCCTCCATGCGCCGCGAATATTTTGCGGCAATTTTTTCGGTCATTTCGGGATGATCAAAACAATAGGCGGCAGCATGCTGGATGGCAAGGAACTGGCCGGAGTCGGTGTTGTCCTTCACATCTCCATACGCTTTTACCAGCAGCTCGTTGCCCGCGACGAATCCGCACCGCCAGCCGGTCATGTTGAAAGATTTGCTCGTGGAATGCAGTTCGATGCCGACGTCTTTCGCGCCGGGTGTCGCCAGAAAGCTGAGCGGCTTGCCCTCAAACACCAGCGCGGCATAGGCAGCATCATGAATGACAATGATTCGATGCTTCTGTGCGAACTTCACCACGCGCGCGAAAAATTCCGGCGTCGCGCTCGCGCCGGTGGGATTGTTCGGATAATTGAGGACGAGCACTTTTGTCTTCGCCAGGATTTCGCCGGGAACACTATCCAGCTCGGGCAGGAAATGATTGCTTTGGGTGAGCGGAAGGCTGTGGACCAGCCCGCCATAATATTTGGAATGCGTGCCGAACACCGGATAACCGGGCGTGGTCATCAGAACATAATCGCCGGGATTGATGAATGCGGCCGGCAGGATGGAAAGGGCGGCCTTGCTGCCAATCGAATGCAGCACCTCGGTTTCCGGATTAATGTCTTTAACGCCGCAAACACGTTCCAGGTAACGCGCCGCGGAAGTTTTCAATAGGTTATCGCCATTGTCAGCGTAACCGCGATTTTCCGGTCGGCGCGCTTCCTCGTGCAATTTCTCAACGACTTCCGGAAACGCCATTTCGTCCGGTTCACCAACGCCCATGTCGATGATTTCCGCGCCGGGATGGGCCTTAAGGGCGGCGCGTTTGGCGCGTTTGATTTTTTCGAACTTATAAATGGCGGTGGACTTGCCGTATAGGCGTCCTCCGATGCGCTCGGCAAACAAATTTTGAATGTAAGAATCTGACATGTTTAAAAGATCAAGGGTGAAACCTAAATGAAGGAAAGACATGCTGCAAGCAGCCCTTTTTGCAGGGAAAAATCAAAAAAAGGCGAGAACTCGCCTTGCAACCTGCCAACAAAAACATGAAGGCCGTCACCTTGCAACCCGCAGCAAAATCTCGCGCATCAAAGGTTCGTCGTGATTGGGAAAGGCGACCTTGATGGCAGGATTGAACGGGTCGGGAATGAGTTTCAGGATGGTGCCGTCGTATTTCTCGTACTTCACCGTTTTTCCGACGGAGCATTGAGAAATCGAAAACGGGCTTTCCGGATTGTAATCCAGCGCGCCGCGTTTCCGTTCCTTGTGCTTCTCTTTGTGCTTTTTTTCGCTGAAATCTGCGGTCGCAGTTCCATTGGTCCGGGCGGCCAACCCGTAATCGCGGGCTGTGATGATTTGGACGCGTGGTTCCGGCGCAGGAGGCAATACAAAAGGCGTGGATGCGGGAGCGCGAGTAAATTCTGGCGCAGGTTTTGGTTGTGCAACACGTCGGGCGGGCTCGCCTGAAAAGGGTCTGTTAACCATTGACGAAATTGAGCGAGACGCCGGTTGGACTGGCGGCGTGGAACGATCTATTGAAAGGTGAGGAACTTCGGCGGGGTTGATCCGAAGCCGCTTGGTCAAATCAACGTATCCCTCCAATTTGCCCTTTTCGCAGCGGGCCTTGAGGGTTCCAGTTTTGATGCCGGTGAGGCGGCTGACTTCGTGCAATGTTGGCCAGCCTTTGAGCGCATGGCGATGCATATCAGCAAGGCTCAATGCGATCTCCCCTGGGATAAAATTCGTCCGCCCGATGGTATTGGGCAGGATTCCTTCGCGTCTGAAACGCGCGTTGATGGTCGTCGTTTTGACGCCCAAAAGCCGCGACAACATTGGCACGGAGATGGTTGCGTCCCTGTATTTTTCAATCTCAAGCACGACCTTCTCGTAACCATCTGTGGCCGGGGCCAACTTAGAAACTTCAGCGACCATGAGAGTGCTCTCGTTGTCAAAGGCACTCTACGCATGCGGTCACTTCTGTGAAGTGTGCGTTTGGATGCACACCCCCACTTTTCTCGCCCTTGGCGGGTCAAACCACGAATTTGGGCTCGCAAACCGGTCCCATCCCGTGTTTGCGCAGGAGTTCGATGAATTTTGCCAATCCGCGCTTCTCGTCCGTTCCCAGATGATAATGGATATGCCATCCAAGATAATCCTTGCGGAAATCGAACGTGTATTCCGAGCGGGTTCGGATGATGCTGTCCAGCGTATCGAGCCCGAAGTCGCGGGCTTCGCGCAATTGCCGGCGCAAAGACGCATTTTCAACGCCCCGCCGCAACGCCCAAACCGCATAGACAAACGGCAGTCGTGTCAATTCCATCCACGCGCTGCCCAAATCCCAGATTTCGTGCTTGGGAGATGAAAACATGAAATCCAGCGCCGCATCACCGATCAAAAGCACGTAATCCAGATTGGATGCAGAAGCATAATCGGGCAAAGGTTTGAATTCCGGGCGCAATCCCCGTTCCGCAAGCAGCACGCGTAACAGGTTGACGCTCGTCAAGGACGCAGTGTCGCAAAAGATTTCCTTCGCCTCTTCAATTGGATGACGATGCGCCAGGAAAACACTTTTCACTTCGCCCAGCGACGCGATGGCAATCCCATCCAAAATATCGTAACGATCATGGAAAAGCACCTCGGTTATGCTTACCAGCCCGGCATCCAATTCATCACGTTGAAGCATTTCTGCGAGCTGTGCTGGCGTGGCGAGAATGATTTCATCCTCGATGCCGCGCACCAGTGGAGCGGCATTCAGGAAGCGAACGGAACCAACTCGAAACGGGGCCAGTGATTGCTCAAGCCGGCTTTCGCGTTGAAGCTCGATTGCACGATTTTCGCGTTCGGCGCGAAGCGCAAGCTCTTCGGGCGTTGGCGCCTGGGCCATGCGGAGTTTGGGAATTTCTTCTGACGAACCGCTCATGCCGCAGTAGTTTGGCTGCTCTGAGCGGGAGACTCAAATAGAATTCTGGATCCTCAATCTCGCAATGCGGCGTCGAGCACTTCCACGGCCGACTTGACCAGGGCAAGGATGGCAGCCTGCGCGGCTATCGAAGGCCGCGTTTTTTCGGGACCGGTCATGGAAAGCTCAACCAATTCGCCAAACAAAATCTGCAGCAGCGCCGGTTGGGGAGATTCGTCCACGAACCCTCTTAGGGCCTCCGATGAATGTCGCACGGCAACTTTCAAGGCTTCAACATTGCGTTTATAAGCGCTCTCCAAGACCTCATAATCCGTTTGCGGAGCGCGATGACCTCTTGGAACCAACACCATGGCCGCCTGGGTCAACAGGCTATTGGCAGCGCCAAACTCCACATCGTCGAGGTCATCTGCTGAAAGCTGGCTTGCGTGTTCCAGCAGCGTGAGTCCAGCGGCGGCCAGTTCGTATTCTGCGTCGGCTGCCGATTCATATTCCTCAAAAATTTCCGCAATCCGATGCGCGACAACTTCCTGACTCAAAGGTTCGGATGGAAGGGGTGGGGCGGGCGGCAATGATGGGTCCACTACCGGAAACTGGTCGAAAAAGTCGTCATCGTCTTCTTCTGCATCGCTGTCCAACGGTGGACGGCCTGGCGGCGGTGGATCAAAAATGATTTCGTGCGTGCCAAGTTCACGCAGCATCCAATTGATGTCCTGGTTATCGCCCGTCTTGAGATTGTGTTCGTCAGTGAGACGCACGCGTTCCTTCAGCAACCGGATGAGTTTGGGACGCAGCGCCGGGTCAAGCGCGGCTTCTCTCGGCGTGCGGCCATCCAACGCCGGCACGTGTTCCTCCAGAAAAGCACGATCAGCGGCGTGCCGCCATTTCGCCTCGGTTTGCCCAGCGGAAATTCCAGCAGGCGGGCCGGGAAGCACAGAACTGCTGATTTGGATTTTTTGCGGGTTTTGCAGCAGGCTCGGAGGCACAAGAGATTTGTCGAATTTTGGCTCTTTTTCAGCCATCGCGGCAGCCATGTCATCGAGGCGTTCGCCGCTGAATCGCACCAGCCCTTCCATCTGCTTTTCGAATTTCCGCCGGAGCATGGCAAGCTTTTCCCCGCCAAAGGTTTCCAGCCGCCAATGCGCCTGGCCCAGCATCACGCGACCGATGATCGGACGCGCCCCCTCTGGTGTTAGCAATTTGCTTTCTGTGGTTGACTCTTCTCCAAACCAAATGCGCGCCTCGGCAAAGCCCTCTGCCGCTTCGCCGGCAGACAACTCATCCGGTTCGATCTCGAAAACTTCGTCCAGCCGGTCACGGCATTTGCCGAACGGGGCTGCGAGTTCATACACCACTTTCCCGAATTTGGCATCCATGTCGGCGAACATCGCCAGGCGGCGGGCGGACGATACCGCGTTCAAGGCATCACTGAAGCGCACGAAATGTTCCGCAAGCCAGAGACGCAGTTCCCTTTCCTCGAGAGGGCCCCGCAGATGTGCCACGATCTCCTTCACGATTTCGTGCGGTTCAAATAGCGCCAATTCAGGAATCACAATCGCCGAGCCGCTCAGCCGCCAATAATGCGGCAGCGGGTAAACCCAGCCAAGAGCTGCGGAAAAACGCACCCCGCTGGCGGCGAGACTCCGATCTTGTAAACGCAAGACTGGCGCTTCAGGCGCGAGCAGGTCCACGGCTTCAATGCGTTCAGCGTCCACAATCCGGTGGATCTCCAGTAACGCCACCCGTGTTTGTTGTTTTGCGCGGAGCAACACCAAATCGTCATTCTTAAGTCCCGCGGCGGATTGCTCCATTTGCTGGGCGCAGGTGCGGCCTTGGGCATCACGCGCGAAGAAAAGGTTCCAGACAAACCAGGCATGCATGGCGTGCGGGTTGTGTCCAAAGCACGCCTTTTTCAGTTCGCGTTCTTTTGCGGCCCGTTCTGGCGCGGTGCCCATCAGGAATTGCATGCACTGGTCGTCCAGCTTTTTCTCCAGTTCCAGCACTTGCGAATAGTTTGCCGGCGAAAAAGGAAGATACGAGCACTTCGCCGGACAGGTATAATGGCTGATGCGCCTGGCGCCACACTCGGCGGCGGTAATGACATGGCCCACAGCGGGACAATCCCGCTTTTTCGCTGCTTTGCTCATGCGGGAAAAACATAACAGCCATGGCCGGAAATCAAAAGCAGACTTTTGATTCCTGTGAGTTCGGCGCCCAGGCCATTGTCAAAGGATGATTCGCCTGCTATAAAATCCTCATGGTCGTTGAGTCCATTCGTGAATTCAACCGCGCGGTGCCGTTCAGGCCGTATGAGATCCGTATGGCGAGTGGTGAAACATATACTGTGCAGCATCCGGATTTTGCGTCTGTTTCGCCAAGAGGATCAATGGTGATTGTCTATGGAGAAAACGACCATCCCTATCATTTAAGTTCTATCCTGATAGAAAGCGCCTCACCGCTCAACGGCCATCGGCGGCGCAAAGGAAAAAAGGGCTCGTAGTCAGGCGGTCGCGAGATTTTGTTCCAAGACTCCAGACCGATTTTTTCCAGGCTCCGATTCTCCCGAAGGCAACTCGTCCCAAACCTTCATTGGCTCATAAAAGGTGTTTCGTTGGACGGGAACGCGGCCAGCCTCGCGAAGGGCCTTGAGCAAATTGGCTTCGGTTTGTTGCTGTGGTGAACTTGCGCCGGCCATGTGGAAAATATGTTCTTCTATGATCGTCCCGTGCAAATCGTCAGCGCCGTAACTCAGCCCGATTTGCGCTAATTTCAATCCCATGCCGACCCAGTAGGCGGTGATGTGGTCGAAATTATCCAAATAAATCCGGCTGATTGCCAGCGTGCGCAAAGTGTCGAAGCCTGTTGGCGGAGTTGTGACAGGAATCTGGTTGTTCTCCGGTTGATATGGTAATGGAACGAAACCGCAAAAACCATGCGTCTCGTCCTGCAATGCGCGCAATTGCCGCAGATGGTCCACCCGGTCAGCCAGCGATTCCACATGACCGAACAACATCGTGCAAGTGCTTCTCCCGCCCATCTTGTGCCAGGTGCGATGGACATCGAGGTATTCTTCCGCTGACTCCTTGCCCTTGGCGATTGCGGAACGGACTTCCTTGCGAAAAATTTCAGCGCCGCCGCCGGTCAGCGAATCAAGCCCCGCCGCCTTCAATTCGGCCAGCGTTTCCGGCACGGTTTTTTTGGCGAGCCATGCCAGATGCAGAATTTCAATCGCGGTGAAACATTTCAATTGCAGCCGCGCATCCACCCCGCGCAACGTGCGCAACATCCCAGTGTAATAATCGAATGGCAGCGATGGATGCAATCCACCCACGATGTGCAACTCCGTGATGCCCAGCGCCAGCGCTTCGCGCGCTTTCTGCGCGATTTCCTCAACTGAAAACTGGAAACCGTCCGCATCGCGTTTCTTGCGCGCAAACGAACAGAACTGGCAGCTCAAGATGCAATAATTGGAATAATTGATGTAGCGGTTGAGAATGTAACTGGCGCGGTTGCCGACTTTTTTCTGACGCGCGAAATCGGCAATGGCGCCGATCGCATTCAAATCTTTCGATTCGAACAATCGCAACGCATCTTCTTCGGAAATACGTTCGCCAGCGACAACTTTGTCGTAGATGTCGCGCAAACCGCTGCGTTGGATCAAGAAGCTCATCAGCAAGTCCATTTTTAAGTGCTTTAAAAACAGGCGACTGTCAACTAAAGGGATTTGCTCAGTGCGGTCAGACTCTGGCCAATCGACCATCGCGTTGGACACGGAAACGTTGGCCGCGCCAAACGATTTCATTTCCGAAAAAGGCCGAGGCCCAAAGCGCGAATTGCAGCAGGTCTTTGACCGGCGCCAGCCAGAAGTATTTTCCTTGCCCGGGGACAGCGCCTAATCGCGTTTGCAAATCCTGCGCGGAAACAATGCGTAGAACCAGGCATGCCGCGAGGGTGATGAAAGCGATTCTGGAGGATTGCGCGATGGCCCACAGGAGCGGCCAAAAGGTGGCGTTGCCCAGGATGCTCGCGGCGTAGGGAAGTGGTTTGCTGACGCGGATGGTCCGCGCCCAACGCAATTGATGGGCCCATGCCTCCTTCCAGTTCATGGGCGCGGAGAGGCAATCCACAACAACAGGACAAAGCGCGATGCGTTTGCGGCAGATGCGCACAATGCGGTTGCCGAGTTGGAAATCGTCAGCGAGATGGTCGGCGAGCGCCTCGAAACCGCCGATCTTCGCCAGTTGTTCACGCCGGGTGACCATCACCGCGCCGAGAGCGAAATCGAGCGGCGCGATGCTCTTGCCCTGCAGGACCTGGCTCCAGAAATCGGCGTTGATCGCCAGCGCTTCCCAACGCATCGCCGCATTGACTGGATTTGCCAGCCGATAGAAACAATTCACGAGGCCGATGTCTGGGTCGCTCAATGGCGCAACGGCGTTGCGCAAAAAATCGCCGGGAACGCGGACGTCTCCATCGCTAACGATGATGATGTCATGTCGCGCGAGCCGCTGCATTTGGATAAGCGAAGAGACTTTGCCGTTGATGCCCAACTGTTCGCGGCAAAGCACCAGTTGCCCGTCCATTTTGGGAAATTCAGCCAGCAGTTGCTTCACCACAGCGCAAACGGGGTCATCGGGCGAAGCGACGCCAAAAAGCACTTGGACGGTTCCGGGATAATCTTGTTCCATCCAGCTTCGAAGACAATGGATAGTGTTCTCATCCAAGCCTTTAAGTGGTTTTAGCAGCGTTATTGGCGGGGAAAAGGAGACATCTTGGACGCGCCTATGCAGGGGAAAACTGTAAGCTGCAACCCATTGCCAGAGAAGCAGTAAGAGACTTAGAAATGCCAAAATTGCCAGGGCGATGAACACCCAGCGTTCTTAGACTGCCTAAAACCATTGGGCAAGCGTCAATTTGCGTGGATTTTGACGATTTTGCAACAAAACCGGTTGACCGGAGGTCATAAAGTTCGTTTAAATGGCTCGCAACCCAGCCTAATTGAGGGACGGCCAAGAACGGATAAACATCACAACAATATGCCCGAGAGACTTCGTTGCGCAGTGATTGGGACTGGTGGTATCGGCTTGGAGCATCTTACAAGCCTTTCGCAATGTTTTCGCGCCAGCGCGGTGGCCGTTTCAGAGATGAACACGACGCGGGCCAAGGAAGCAACCGAGCGTTTCAATATCCCCCGCAATTACCTCGATTATCGCGAACTGCTGGAACAGGCGGACATCGACGCGGTGACCATCGCGCTCCCGAACCATCTGCATGCGCCGGTGGCCATCGAGGCGCTCAAGGCGCGAAAGCATGTCTTTCTCGAGAAGCCGATGGCGATGAACGCGCGTGAGGCGTCCAAGATCATCGACACGGCGATGAAGATGAAACGGACCCTCATGGTGGGCCAAAATTTTCGGTTCAATCGCGCGACACAGATGGCGAAGATGATCATCCAGCGAGGTGACCTCGGTGAGCTTTATCACGCGCGTTGTTTCTGGCTGCGGCGCAGCGGCATTCCGCGCATCGGTTCGTGGTTCACGCAGAAGAAATTTTCGGGCGGCGGCGCGACGTTCGACATCGGCGTGCACGTGCTCGACACGGCGTTGCATCTGCTCGGGGAATTTGAGGTCGCCAGCGTTTCAGGACAGACGCATTCGAAATTTGGCGGGCGCGGTCTCGGCGAAGTCAATTGGGGCCGAAGCGAAATTGATCCGGCCAAGCCATTCGACGTGGATGATTACGGAGTGGCGTTGATCAAGCTGAAGAGCGGGCGCACGGTTAATTTTGAGGTGAGCTGGGCGGCGCATCAGCCGCCTGAAGGCCGGGAATACGGCGCGGATTTGCTGGGCACGAACGGCGGCCTGGCGCTTTTTCCGGCGCGACTTTTCCGCAACGGCCCGGCCGGTTATGAGACAGTGCATCTCACCAGCCTCAAGGTCCCCCAACCGGAAGATCGGCTGCATCATTTCGTCAATTGCGTGCTCGACAACAAAAAGCCGCTGGTCACGCTGGAAGAATCGTTGAAGGTGCAGCAGGTGTTGGATGGAATTTATGCCTCTGCCGCAACGGGCCGGGAAGTGCGGATGGGCTGACTTGGTTACAAGGTTAAATTGGTTACATCGTTAAATCGGAGATGCATTTTTAACCCGTTCCAACAATTTAACGATTTAACGAAGTCATTCGTATCTGAGCGCATCAATCGGGTCGAGCTTCGATGCTTTCCAGGCGGGATAAAAGCCAAAGAAAATTCCCACCAGCGCGCTGAAAACGAACGCCCCCATCACCCAAAACGGAGACGTCAAAGCCGGCCAATCTTTCCAATACGCAAATAATTTCGAGCTGCCCGCGCCGAGAAGGATCCCCAGAAATCCTCCGACAAGACTTAGCGCAACGGCTTCGGTCAAAAATTGAAGCAGGATGTCCCACCCGTGCGCGCCGACGGCCATACGAATACCGATTTCGCGCGTCCGTTCGGTCACGCTCACAAGCATGATGTTCATGATGCCGATACCGCCGACGATGAGCGAGACGCACGCAACGCCGGCCAGCAAAATGCGCATGGTGGCCGAGGCGCTGTCGGCGATTTGCCGGATATCATCCTGCGTGCGCAACATGAAATCATCATCATGGCCGGGGGCGATTTTGTGGCGTTCGCGCAACAGATCGGTGATTTCATCCTGCACTTCGGCCATCGATTTCTCATCCTTCGCCTGCACCATGATGCCGCGAATATTTGTCGCGCCAAACAAGCGTTTCATCGCGCTGCTGTAAGGAACGATGACGGTGTCGTCCTGATCCGAGCCCATAAATGAAAATCCCTTGGGCGCAAGTTCACCAACGACGACAAATGGCACATTCTTGATGCGAATCACATGGCCAATCACATTGCCATCGGGGAAAAGCTGGTCGGCGACGGTCTTGCCGACTACAGCCACCTTGGACGCCGCGCGCACGTCCATGGGTGTGAACATCGCGCCTTCTTCCAACGGCCATTGGCGAATGTCGAGGTAATCCGGCCCTTCGCCCATTATGGTAGTGGACCAATTTTGATTTCCGGCAGCGACTAGCGTTCCATTGCGATATTCCGGGCTGATTACCGTGACATCGGGAATCTCGCGTTCTATCGCCAGTGCGTCCTCGACCGTGAGCGTGCCGGCGTTATTCCAGCCGCTGCGCACGCCGCCGCGCGTGAAGCTGCCCGCAAAAACCTGGATCACATTCTGGCCCATGCTGGCGATTTGAGCCTCAACCTGCGATTTCGCGCCGTCACCAAGGCTGACCGTGGCGATGACCGCGCCTACGCCGATGATCATGCCGAGCATCGTCAGGATGGTCCGCATTTTGTTCCGGCGCATCGCGCGCACCGCGACCCTGAGGATTGCGAAAATTTTCATGATACCAATTGCACGGCTTCGTGCGCTTCGCGCAACTTGCGCAACTCCTCGGTCGCGATCGAGCGTTTGGCAACGGGCAGGTCGCTCACGATGCGGCCATCGCGCATAATGACGTTGCGCTTCGTGTAGCTGGCGATGTCCAGTTCGTGCGTCACCATGATGATGGTGATGCCCTGGTCGTTGAGCTTCTGGAAAACGCCCATGATTTCAATGCTCGTTTGCGTATCGAGATTGCCGGTCGGCTCGTCCGCAAGCAGCATCGCGGGCTGATTGACGAGCGCGCGCGCGATGGCGACACGCTGCTGCTGCCCGCCGGAAAGCTGGTTGGGATGATGCCCGGCACGATCGGCAAGGCCGACCATCTCCAGCGCGTGCATGGCGCGCTCACGCTGGTCGCGCCTTCCGACGGATTTGCGCACATACATCATCGGCAATTCAACATTTTCCAGCGCCGACGTGCGCGAAAGAAGGTTAAAACCTTGAAAAACGAAACCGATTTTTTCGTTTCGGATGGTTGCGAGCTGGTCGCGGTCCAATTGTGAGACATCGATCCCATCGAGCAGGTAACGCCCCTGGGTCGGACGATCCAAACAGCCAAGGGTATTCATCATGGTGGATTTGCCGGAACCGCTGGCCCCCATGATGGCCACAAATTCGCCGCGCTGGATGGTCATTGAGACATCCCGCACCGCGTGAACATCCACTTCGCCGGTGTGGTAAACCTTGTGGACGTGGTCGAGTTCGATAATCGCGTTCATCAGAGATTAAAACCTTCGTCCGCCGCCGCCGAATGGATTGGATCTGCTCGATTCGGCAACGCCGTTCGGATTGATTTGCCTGACCACCACCTCATCGCCTTCCTTTAATCCATCCAGCACCTGTGTGGACATGCCATCGCTGATCCCGGTGCGGATTTGCACCGGCTTGAGTTTGTCGCTTTTGCCATCCGGACTCTTTTCCAATACAAACACCGTATGGACGACTTTCTCCATTTTGGGATGGCCGCCGGCGCCCTTCCCACTTCCACCGCCAGACCGGCCAGGCGCTCCACCGGATGCCTTCTTGTCCACGCTTGGCGCGCCATTGCTTAGTGTTGCCGAAGCAATGCCGGCTTGTTTGCGCGCCTCGCCCGATTCGGCTTGATACCGCGAAGCAAATTGCAGCGCGCCATTGGGGATGCTCAAGACGTTGTGCCGTTGCGCGGTGATGATGGAAACATTTGCCGTCATGCCCGGCCGCAATTTCAAATCGGAGTTGTTGACGCCGATGACCGTATCGTACGTGATGACGTTTTGGTTGGTCTGTGGTGCGTTGCGAATTTGGATCACGGTGCCTTGAAACGTGCGCGTGGGGAAAGCGTCCACGGTGAAATTCACCTGCTGGTTCGTTTCCACGCCGCCGATGTCAGCTTCTGAAACGAGTGCATCGATCTGCATCTGCCCAAGGTCATTGGCGATCATGAAAAGCGTCGGCGCGCTAAGACTTGCGGCGACGGTTTGTCCAACGTCCACGTTGCGCGAGATGACGATGCCATTCACGGGCGAATAAATGGTGGTATAGGCAAGGTTTGCCTCAGCCTGGTCGAGCGTGGCCTGCATGAGTTGCACTTGCGCCTGGGCTTGATGATAGGTCGCCTCCGCGGTGTCCTGGTCGGCGGTCGCGACAATCTTGTCCTTGTAAAGCACGGTGGAACGTTCCTCGTTGGCTTTTGCGAGTTCGAGCTGCGCCTTTGCGTTTGCAAGATTCGCGCGGGCTTGCGCAACAAGCGTCTTGTATGTGGTCGGGTCCAGTTGCGCGATGATTTCGTGATTGGTCACGTGCGAATTGTAATCCACAAAAATCTTTTGGATGATGCCCGATACCTGGCAGCCAACGATCACGTTCGTGCGCGGATTCAACTGGCCCGTTGCCGTGACGACCTGGACCAAATCGCCGCGTGCGGTCGGTTCTGTCTTGTATTCGGGATCGTTCTCAGAATTTCGCTGCCAATACCAATACCCCCCACCCGCCAGGATCGCGGCAAGCGCCAGCACAACAATCCAGCCGGTGGCGCCAAATCCGTCTCTTTGTGACATCATATCGTAAAACTTATGCTTGGGCCTTTGCCCACTCCGCCATTAGACTCTCAACGTGCTGAACTTATTTAAAAATCAGCTCGCCAGCGCGGTGCACCTGAGCGATGAACAGGTCGCCGCCGCTGTGGCACAGCTCGTGGATGAATCGGTCCCGGCGGAAATCAAGGCCGATTTTCTCTGCGAACTGGCGCGCAAAATCGAAACGCCTGGCGAAATCGCCGCGTTCGCCCGCGAATTGCGCGCAAAATCCATCGCCCCGCCGCTCGACTCCGAAACCCGCGCGCGCGTCATACTTGACGTTTGCGGCACGGGCGGCGACAGGCTCAATACTTTTAACATATCGACAACCGTTGCGTTCATTTGCGCCGCCGCGGGGATCACGGTTGCCAAGCATGGCAATCGGGCGGTCACTTCGCAAGCCGGCAGTGCGGATGTTCTGGAAGCGCTCGGCGTGCCCGTCGAACTTTCGCCCGAGCAGGCTGCGCAATCTTTGCGCGAACATCATTTTGCATTTTTCTTCGCGCCGAAATTTCATCCGACGTTCCGGCACATCGCCGCCGCGCGCAAACTTTGCGCAGCCCGCGGCCAACGCACCATTTTCAATTTTCTTGGCCCATTGCTTAATCCAGCCCGGCCTTCCGCGCAACTCATCGGCGTGCCGCGCCCGGAGCTTTGCCCAATTTTGGCGAGCGTGCTGCAATCTTTGGGCATTCGCCGCGGCATGGTCGTGAGCGGCAAGGTCGGCGACTCGTGGTTGGACGAACTTTCGACTTTGGATGAAAACACGGTTGCGGAATTTTACCAGGATCGCGGTTTTTCGACCTCGATGATTTCGCCGGGACATTTTCCGATTCAACCCGCGGCGCTCGCCGACCTTGCCGGCGGCAACCGCGAGGCGAATGCGGAAATTGTCCGCCGCCTGTTGCGCAACGAAGATCGCGGCCCAAAACGCGACGCCGTGCTGTTGAACGCGGCTGCGGCGTTGTTCGTTGCGGACAAAACCAAAACCATGAGCGACGGCTGGGAATTGGCGGAAGAAATTCTTAACAGCGGCCAGGCAAAGGCGAAGCTGGAGGAACTGGCCGCCTAATGGCCACGAGAAAGCACAAGAAACACAAAATAAAATTGCGTGTTGCGTATTGCATGTTCCGTCTTTGTCATCCTCAATTCTCATAAATATTTTTGTGCTTCGTGTGCTTTTTTGTGGCGATTCATTAGTTCAACACCCTGCTGGCAATTCGCGCTTTGATGCTGTATCAATAGGCCAAGGGTCATCATGTATAGGATAATCGGAGCGGATCAGAAGGAATACGGGCCTGTCAGCGCCGACGACTTGCGCAAATGGATTGCCGAGGGACGCGCCAACGCACAAACCCGCGCATGGACAACTGGAATGGCGGAATGGCGCCCGCTGGGCAGCCTCCCGGAATTTGCCGCATTATTTCCCGCGCAGGCTTATGTCCCGCCAACTCCATACGTGCCGTCCTCCCGGACCAACGGGATGGCCGTTACCGGTTTTTTGTTCAGCCTTTTGGGCATCCCGTGCTGCATGACGATTCTGTTTCCGGTGCTCGGGCTCATCTTTTCCATGGTGGCATTGGGCCAGACCAGTCGTAATGGCGCGGAGAATGGCCGGGGATTGGCCGTCGCGGGGTTGGTTATTTCGATCGTCACGCTGCTGTTCGCAATTTTCTGCTGGATTGTCGGCTCGTTTGCAGGAGTCAACGTCCAAAACTCCCACACCTATCAATTGTGAGCTGCGCAATGCGGCCGCCTGGATTTCCATTGGGTGCATCGCCGGCTTTATGGCGCAACTCGAAAATGTGCTTAAAGAGGAAATATGCTTCTGCATGAATAGGCGACTGGAAAGTCGCCTGGATCCGCAGGCTGGAAAGCCTGCGCTACGTAGCGCAGACATTCTTGTCTGCGGGTTCTGGGGACTTTCCAGTCCCCAGTTTGAGAACAGTTTCAAGTTGCGCCTGACCAAACAATCCTTTCGACACAAAACTTTCAACTTTAAACCTGAAACTTTAAACTTGCCGGGATGAACGTTGAGATCATCAACACCGGCAGCGAATTGATGCTGGGCTTTATGTTGAACACCCATCAGCAATGGCTTTGCCGTCAGCTCGCCGATGCCGGTTACGATGTTTCGCGCCAAACCGCCATTGCCGACGTCGCGACCGCCATCCAGCAAACTGTTCGCGAAGCCCTGGGTCGTTCCGATTTCATCATCGTCACCGGTGGACTCGGCCCGACATCGGATGATTTGACGCGCGATTTGATTGCGGAATTGCTCGGCAAAAAATTACACACGGACACCGCCATCGTGCGCCACTTGGAAAATTATTTTGCGCAACGCAACCGTCCCATGCCGGAAAGCACGAAAGTGCAGGCGCAAGTTCCCGAAGGCGCATTGGTGCTTGAAAACGCTTTCGGCACCGCGCCGGGTCTGGCGATGAAAATCCAGCCGAATCCTTTCCGTGATGGAGAAAAAATTTCCTGGCTCGTGATGCTGCCCGGGCCGCCGCGCGAACTGAGGCCGATGTTCATCACGCACGTGTTGCCGCTGTTGCAAAAAGAATTTCCCATCGAATCCGATTTCGTCTGCCGCACGTTGCGCACGACCGGCCTTGGAGAATCGGTCGTTGAAGAGAAAATTTCCTCATCGTTGCAATCGCTGGCGAAAAATGGATTGGAGCTTGGTTATTGCGCCCATTACGGCGAAGTGGATGTGCGGCTCGTTGCCCGCGGCGCGCATGCGAACAAACTGGTGGCCGAAGCGGAGAGCATCGTCCGCGAAAAACTCGGCGCGCACATCTTCGGCGTGCAGGATGACCAGCTCAATTCAATGATTGTTCAACTCCTCACGGACCGAAAGCAAACGCTCGTTCTCGCAGAATCCTGCACAGGCGGTTACGTGGCCAATCGCATCACCGATGTTCCCGGCGCTTCGGCGGTTTTTTTGGGTGGGGTTGTCTCGTACAGCAACGAATCCAAACAAAACCTCCTTGGCGTCCGGGCGGAAACGCTCGCGCAACATGGCGCGGTGAGCGAACCGACCGCACGCGAAATGGCTGAAGGCGTGCGCGCGCGTTTCAAGGCTGATTACGCCATCGCCATCACGGGCATCGCCGGCCCATCCGGCGGCACGCCGGAGAAACCGGTCGGCACCGTGTTCATCGCGCTTGCGACGGCTGCGCACACTTTTGTGCTGAACCCGATCAATCGTTTTGATCGTCCCACGTTCAAGCAGGTCACCTGTCAGCAGGCGCTGGATTTATTGCGACGCGTGATGCTGAAGGCGCAGTGACTAACCGTTGCAGCCCAAGTTCGATTCAGCTTCCTGCCAGGGTTCGTCGGATTTCAATCCGCGTTTTTTCAGCGTCAACACCCAGGTTTTTCAACACCAGCGCGGCCACGCCGTGGCCTTCCAAAAGCAAACCCAGGAAAATATGTTCCGGGCGGATTTGAGAATGTTTGAGCGCGTGAGCTTCCTTTGCAGCGAGTGTGAGCGCCCGTTTGGCGCGTGGAGTGAAAGGAATTTTGTCCGGGATTTTGCTCGCGGGCTGGCCGAGGCCGACCCATTTTTGGATTTCACCGTCAATCTTCCGAATGTCCACCCCCAGGCGCTGCATCATTTTGGGAACAATTCCATTTTCTGCTTTGGTCAAGCCGAGAAGAATATGCTCGGTGCCGATGAAATCATGATGCAGACGCGGCGCTTCTCCGCGCGCGAGCGACAACGTTTGCTGCGCGTCGGCGGTGAACTCTGCCAGGGCAGGCATCTCATCCGCGCGACCGCGTAAACGCGCGAGCCAGACTTTCAAGCTCCAGAGGACCGACCCTCCGGCGGCTTTGGCGAATTCTCTCTTAAGGCGCGTCGGTTCACCAATTTTTTCGACAGCGGCTTGGAAAGCGCGTTGTGCATCCGCGCCAGCCTTCATCTGTTGCGCGATTTCCTCGCGTAGGTGGCTTTCAAGCTCGTCCAGCACTTCGGGACGTGTCATCCCCGCACCGCGCATATCCTCACGCCATTGAGCAATTGCCTTTTCGAGATCAAACATATTTTTCCCCGTTAAAGTTCACGAAGCGGCTGCAAAAGATTTTTTCCGCGCCGCTGTTTCAATGCCGACGCACAATCCCACGATCAGCCCAAATGGCATGATAAAGCTCCAAACGATCACCACCAATAATTCGGCCATGGTGTATTCGTGCCACTGCAGGATTCCCCAAAACAGGACGGTCCACCACACCGCCAGCGCCAGTCCTGCCGAAATGCAAATTGCGTCCCGGATTTTTTTGCGGTCAATCCTCGGGAAAACCCTGTAACCAAACCGTCCGCCAAAACCAAAAAGCAGCATCAATCCCAATGCGCCATACCCGGAGTTTCGTTGGGCCGAATTCATCTCCGAAAAATTCCCCATCCTGAAATACAGCAGCGCTCCAAAGGCCGCGGCCCAAACTGCGATTGTCACCAGACTCGCCATCGGCATCAATTTCATTTGCTTCGACGCGCGCGCTACCTTTTCCACTTTCGCAAACTCGGCTTGCAAGTCGTTCGCCGCGCCGATTTTTTCCATCGCGGTTTTCCACGACGTTTTCGCGTCCATCCCGGTCTGCTTCAGCCGCGCGATTTCCTCACGCAGATGATTTTCCAGTTCGTTCAGCACTCCGGGCGATTTGATTCCCGCGTCGTCAAGTCTCCGGCGCCATTCGGAGATTTCTTTTTCGAGGTCGAACATGAGATCGCTCCATTTTTATTTGGTTAAATGAACAAGCCAGCTTGCGGCAAGCGCAGCGGCAAGGAACTGGATGAACAACGAAACAAGAAAGGCAACATTCAGTGTGAAGACGGTGCAACCGAGAAAAACTCGGCGGTAACGCGGCCAAAACTTGACGCGCCATTCCATCAGGCCAAGGCAAAGTGCCACGACGGCGACTATCCACAAAAAATTGGTGCTTATCAGCGAACTGATCGCATGATCGAGATGGCGGACATGGTCGAAACTTGTATTTGCCCCGAGAGTCATCACCAAGTCTTTTCTCCATATCGCGTTGACCTGTGGAACTACGAATATCTCGGCCAGGCACCACGCTGCCAATGTGGGCGCAATAAAAAAAATGGCGCGGACATACGCAGCCCAACCCGGGCCTGATTGATCTGCTGCATCATTTACGCCCGATACAAGCCGGCGTTTTGGGATTCCTGCAAAGGAAAGAAATGCGTCGGATGCAAAAGTGAACCAGTTGAACACAGCGATTTTATCGAACTCCTTTTGAAGCGCCGCAGGGCGGCCAATCTTTTGGATGGCCGCATCAAACGCCAACCGTTCTTCAGCGCCATCGCGAAGGCGGCGCTGGTAATCCTCCCGAAGATGACCTTCCAGTTCATCCAGCACTTCGGGACGCGTCATCCCCGCACCGCGCATGTCCTCGCGCCACTTGGCAATCGCTTCTTCGAGGTCAAACATATTTTTCCTCCCAAAGCTTGGCGAGCGTGCCATGGACGGTGAGCCATTGTTCGCGCTGTTTTTGCAATGCTTTTTTGCCGTTCACCTTAAGCGAATAATATTTGCGCTTGCGTCCGTTCTCGGCCTCGGCCCAGCGCGATTGAACCAGCCCACGGTCTTCGAGCCGGTGCAAAACGGGGTAAAGCATCCCGTCGGTCCATTCAATCTTTTCACCGGAGAGTTTTTTGATCTCCTGGATGATGGCGTAACCGTAGCTTTCGCCCTTCGCCAGGAGCGACAGGATGAGCGGTTCAGCCGACGCGGCGACA
>DASRBR010000056.1:0-8959 GCA_035653495.1 Verrucomicrobiia bacterium | reverse complement strand
AGCGCCGGAAAACCCGCCAAAGTCGCCCTCACCGCTGTTATGCGCAAATTGGTCGTTCTGATGAATCACATCCTTAAAAACGATGACTTTGTACTCCAAAATTAAATACCGTTGCTCCCCAAGGAGAGGGGACACCGTTTGGCCGCGCTTGCATTAGCCAAGCGCTTCGGATTGCAATCAGCGCGGGGAATGGCGCTCCCTCTCCCCAAGGGAGAGGGCCGGGGTGAGGGGGAAGGAAGTGTTAGACGCCCACCGCATGGATATCACAATAAGGATTCAATGCAGGAAATTTTTTCTACAGAGCAGCAGCTTGCCCCGCGAAATTAACGCACGACCGATCTGGAGCGGACAGGGCTGTCCGCGCTCCTACCAAACCAAATTCGTCGCTGCGGTCGCCTGATAAAACGCGACGTGGTAATCGGCGAACATGATGTTCCCTGCGGGCGTGGAGCGATGCCAGCCTTTGACGTCATTCGGAAACGCGATGATGCCGCAGGCGAACACGACCGTTTGAGCGGGATTGGTCAGGGTCGTCATGGGGAGCCCGTCCAGTCCCGGCGAAGTTGGATCGGGGGGATTTTGGCCGCAGTTGAAGATGTAGGAATTACCGACCCACTGAAAAAGATTGTAAGTGGTATTGTCCACCGTGCGGCCCATGTCTCTCGGGCAGGTCACGACATCCTCCGTCAGTCCGTAATGGTTCAGCGGACGGTCGGTGCTGTTGAAGATGTTGTTTTGCTGCGCGCCGATCATGTTGTTGTTCGTGCGTCCCGCCCAAACGAACCATTCCATGCCTTGCGTGGCGATGTTTGTCCCCTTCCAAAAAAGCAGGTCGTTGTCGTCCTGCAAATAGAGATTCAACGCGACGCCGCACTGATGCAGGTTCGACTGGCATTGCGCGTCGCGGGCGCGCTCCTTCGCCTTGCTCAAGGCGGGCAGCAACAACGCCGCGAGGATGGCAATGATTGCGATCACCACCAACAGTTCAATCAAGGTAAATGCGCAGTGCTTGGAACGCCGCATAACAGCCGTCTCAAGTGGACGAAAATCATCGCGGATTATTCATGCCGCGGCGCCTTCTTCCATCGCGAGATCAACCTGTTGCAGCGTGGCCGCCTCGCGATAGGCGCCGGGCACGCGGACAATCTCATCGTGTGTCCCGCGTTGCACCAACCGCCCTTCGTCCAACACTAAAATTATATCCGCGCGGCGCAACAGGCTCAAGCGATTGGCGACCACGAACGTCGTTCGCCCAACCATCGCCTGGCGCAACGCAGAGACGATTTCGTGTTCGGTCTTGGAATCCACGGAAGCCGTCGGGTCATCGAGGATAAGGATGGGCGGTTGCAAAAGCAGCGCGCGGGCAAGCGCAAGACGCTGGCGTTGGCCGCCGGAAAGGTCCACGCCGGATTCGCCGAGCACGGTCTGATAACCTTTGGGCATGGACATGATGAAATCATGCGCGGACGCCGCCTTGGCCGCTTGTTCGATCTGTTCCTGGGACGCGTGTGGATTGCCGAAAGCGATGTTCGCGGCGACGGTGTTCGAGAACAGAAAACTTTCCTGGTAAACAATGCCGATTTGCCGCCGATAGGCGTCTAGGTCCAGCGCGCGCAATTCATAATTGTCCGCGAGGATGCGGCCGTGTTGCGGATCATAAAAACGTGGAATGAGGCTGAGCAATGTGGTTTTGCCCGCGCCCGTCATGCCAAAAATACCGATGACCTGCCCCGGCTTCGCTTCAAAGGAAATCTCATGCAACACCGGCGTCTCCGCGTGATAGCCAAAAGTGACGCGGTCAAAAACAATCCTGCCGCTCAATCGCGCAGGTGCAATGGCGCCGGGTTGGTTCTGCACTTCGATCGGCGTATCCATCACTTCGAAAACGCGCCGCGCCGCGGTGAGGCTTTGCTGGACGGAATTGGCGATGGTGGAAAGGTTCGCCACCTGCCCGGTGAATTGCTGGAGCAAACCGGCGAACACAACCAATCCGCCGCCCAACGCGATGCGCCCTTCGCAATACAACCAGCCGCCATAAGCGAAAAGGATGACGAGACTCAATTGCGAGAGCAGTTGAGTGGTTGGTGTGAAAAGCGACAAGTCCCAAAAAATCCTTTGTTGCTGCGCCGAGACGGCGTTGTTGCCTTCTTCGAAACGCCGCACGCGGTCCTGTTCGGCGGCGAATCCTTTCACAGTTTGGATGCCAAGGATGCTTTCGGTGAAAAGTTGCACAAGCCCATCGTAGAGTTCGCGGTTGCGCAGATAACGCGGACGCAAGCGCGCGGAATAATATTGCGTCACGCAGGCCAGGGGGATGGCGACAGAGAGGCAGGCGATCGTCAGCGGCGGATGGATGCGCCACATGAAAATGAAATAGGCCGCCAGCGTGATGAGCATGTTCAGCCCTTGCAAGATGACGCCGTCCACGAACAGGCGCGTGTTCTGCACATCGCCGGTCAGCCGGTTGAAAATCGAGCTGGAACCGTTCACTTCAAAAAACCGGAAGCTCAACCGCTGGAGCTTGCCGTAGAGTTTGTCGCGCAAATCGGGAACGATCTTCCCCTGCGTCAGCCGGGCCGTTGCCATGTTGTAATGGTAGGTAAGCACCGAGCGAAGCATCGCCTGAATGACAATCGCCGCCGATAAAACGGCAACGATGCGCACCGGCTTCCAGGATGAAGGCGGCGTCCAGCCGTAAGGATAGACCGGCGCACCTTGCAAAGGGTCAAGCGCATGGCGAATCACGTCAATCACCACGCCCAGCAGTTGCAATCCCACGAGACCCAGCAGCAGTACCACAATGCTCAGGCCCAAGGACAACAGGCAATCGCCGCGAAACTGCCATGCCAGCCCGATGAGCCGGCGCAGCAATTCGCCCGTCGAGTACCTGCTTTCCGTTTGCCTGTTGAATTGCGAATCAGCCATTCCAAAAGACGTGTAGCATGACTCATTCGCGGGGTCATTTCCAGTTTTTATCCGAAATTTTTGGTTCTCGGCGGAATTCCAGCGGCCCGCGATTGGTGGTTCAGAGTGGAGCAGCTATTGGCCGGCCATTTTGCACCCGCCGTGGGGTGTTGAGAAAAAATGAATTCCGAAAAGCGCCCTCCTTCTGGAATGGCGTCACGATCCATTCTGGGTGCGCTGCAATCCATTCGCGAAAAGCGCGTTGCTCGCCCAAGTCTGGATTGCCATAAAATTGATACCACTCGTCGAAAATAATGACGGTGCCGTCCACGAAAAAGGGTGTGCAAAACTCGAGCGCGTCGCGCGCCGATTCATAAAGGTCCGAATCAATGTGAAGCATCGCAATTTTTTTCAGGCCCAGCCGCTTCGCCGTGGCATCATTGAGCGTGTCGCGAAAAAAACCGGGCACTGTGACGACCTTCGAATCTGCGATTCCGTATTTGCGGAGATTGGCCCGAAAGTCAGCCTCGGAACAGGCATACGTGCCCTTGGGAAACACGGGGTGTATGCTGTCAACTTCGCCCGACTCCGGCATGCCTTGAAAGGAATCAAAGGCGATGAAGCGCAGTTCATTCCAGGCGTTCTGAAAGTAACCACGCGTTTTTGAAGAATCATCAAAAGAATGGTCCCACGTGCCTGCAGCTATCTCTTCATAGACGCGCAGACCCGCAAAATAGGCTTGAATGATGGAGTCACCCCGGTAAGCGCCGAATTCCACATAATCGCCGATAAAGCCAGTGACACGAAAAGCCTTTTCAAAAATTTCCGAGCTTTCCGCTATTTTTCGAAGGGCCTTTCTCAATGAGCCCGTTTCTTCTTTGGATTGACGCAACTCGACCTCCATCGCGGACACTTGTGAAGTCAACTGCCTAAGTTCGTCTTCGATCTTCAATAGCTTTTCGGCTTCCATGTACAAAGGGAAACTGAACGTTGCATTTTGCAATGTCAAACCCGTTTCCAGTTACTTTTATGTAACTCGGATTTGCGCGCGGTACAATTCGAGTTTATTCTTAGCCATTAAGAATCGGAAGGCTTGGGCGGGGAAGATTTTCTTGGTGAAGCGGGGATACACCCTAGTTGCAACGGACTCACTGTCGGATAGATTGGACGGGAGTCAAACATACTTTTATAGCCAATCAATTTTTACCTGTGAAAAAAATTACTGTTCTGCTGGCTGACGATCACATGGTGGTGCGGCAAGGACTGCGCGCTCTCCTGAGCACTGAAGAAGACATAGAAGTTATCGCCGAGGCCGAAACCGGCCGCGAGGCGGTTGACCTGGCGCGGCAACTTCAGCCAAACATTGTCCTAATGGACATTGTGATGCCATCGCTGAACGGCCTGGAGGCCGCTAGGCAGATTTGCAAGCAGGTCCCGGCCACCAAAGTTTTGATCCTTTCCTCCTATAGCGACGAAGAATACGTGCAACGCCTCAACGAAATCGGCGCGCGCGGCTATCTCATCAAGCAATCCGCGGCGGATGATTTGTTGCGGGCCATCCGCGAAGTGCAAAAAGGCAAGAAAGCGTTCAGTCCATCCATCGCCAGCAGGTTCCAGGATGTTTTGAACCGGCCTTCCCAGAGCGAGCATGGAAACGACATGAACCAGGCGAACCGTCTGACGCCGCGCGAAGCCGAGGCGCTTCAATTGATCGCTGAAGGCAAGACCAACAAGGAAATTGCCGCCGAATTGGGCATCAGCGCCAAGACGGTCGAGAAACACCGCCAGCAGGTGATGAACAAACTGCGCATCCATGATGTCGCCGGCCTGACGCGTTACGCGCTTTCCAAAGGCATCATCAAGAGCAGCACGGAACTGCGCCTAGCGTAATGGACGTTCAGCCTGGCGCAAATCCTCCGCGGATTGGCGCAGCAATTCGTTCACTTCCTCGTTCGTGACTTCCGGGAAATGCCGGTAATAAAGCCCAATGGCAATTCCCGGTTCCTGGGTTTCCAGACAGATCATCTGCTCAACCTCATTTTCCAATTCCGCGCAAAGGTCCAACGCGGCAACCGGCATCGCGAGAATGATTCCTGAAGGTTGCTGCTGGCGCAATGCGATGACAGCGCCCCGGAGTGTTTGCCTGGACGCCCGCCCGTCATCGACCATGATCACGATTTTGCCCGAGGTTCGCACCGGCGGACTGCCTGCGCGGCAAGTTTTTTCAATTTCCTCCATTTCACGCGCCAGGGTTGTGGAATCTTTGTTGAGATCTTCATCGGAAATGGACAGCCCCCGCAACACTCTTTCGTTCACCACCAGCAAACCTCCGGGAGCAACCGTGCCCATCGAAACATTTTCATTCCCGGGCGCCGGCACGGGACGGACAAGAAACAAATCCAGCGGCACGCGCAATTCACGCGCGATCTCCGCCGCGACCGGCACACTGCAGCGCGAAATCGCCAGCACCAAAACATCGGGACGGTTGGCAAGGTATTGCACGCGGCCAGCCAGCAATTGGCCGGCCTCGGTTCGATCCTGGAATAATAGATTGGACATGCTTGCGTTTATGGCGGCCGGTCATTTCTCGCGTTGGCGATCAATGACAAAGTCGTGGAAAAAATTCCTTCCGTTTTGTTCGTAACTCAGGCGAATGCGCGCCTGACCTTCGCCCCAATTCCAATCGAACGGGCTGTGCACATTATAGACTGTGAAACCCGGCCCGTAATTAAATCCCCAAAAAGGGTCCCAGAAAGGGGTGACAGCAGGCCTCATCACTGGCCCACCTTCAGGCCGGGCCGGCCAAAGCATCGCCGCGTAGCTCTGCGGCGCGATGAGCCTGCCCCGGACGGGATGAGTTTCTCCACGCGGGTCCACCACGAAACTGCGGTCGCCGCGAAGATTGATTTGGTCGGCAGTCGAATTGATAATGGTCATGCCCAACCTGTCCTGATAACGGGAAAGCCGGTATTCCAAAGGCTCATACATGATGGTGACCGGTTGGTCGGTGATTCGGCTCACGGGAGTCACCGGCTTGATCACGCGATATTCGTATGAAACGCAGCCGGTCAAAAGCGCGAGCGCTAATGCTAAAAATGGCTGGATTCGTTTCATAACAGCGGATCCGGAACAACTTCTCCAAAAAATTTTCTTTGATTCCAAAGGTCCGGCAATGGGGTGTTGGCTGCGTCTTTTGTGCCTTGCGCCGGTAGGGTTGCACCTGATTGACTGTCAACGCTCCCCCTTCATATTGACTGACATACACGGACCCTGACTAACGCACAGCCAAAATCAAAAAGGCAAAATAAAAGGAGCAACACTATGCCAAGAGGCGCAAGTCCAAAACGGGAACGGGAATATAAAACGTTGGTGAAAAAATTTAGAAGCTCCGGCCGTTACAAAGGCCGGGCGAAGGAAGTTGCCGCGCGCATCGTGAACAAGCAACGCTCCAAGGCCGGCGAAACCAAAGGCAGCAGGTCGCGCAAGAAATCAAGTTCGCATTCGCGATCGCGTTCACGTTCGCATTCGCGTCGCTGAACGATTGGCAACCCTTTCGCGGATGGGGTGGTTGCCCCATTGCTCCCTGCCATCCTTTTGCTGGATTTTGTGCCAAGGTGAAATCAACCGGTTCCTCTGGTGACTCACCCATGGGACGGGCGGCTGCACAAGTAATCCGGAAGAACAGCCTGCTCGTCCCCTTGTTTTATTTGTTGGGTTGCGGCGTATAACGCAGGTAAGGCTTCACGCGACGATGTCCCTTCGGAAAATTCGCCGGGATATCTTCGTCCTTCACCGCCGGTGAAATGATGCAGTCCTCGCCGTCCACCCAGTTGGCGGGGGTGGCCACCTTGTGCTTCGCGGTAAGCTGCAGTGAATCAATCACGCGCAGCAATTCCGGAAAATTTCGTCCGGTCGAGGCGGGATAAGTCAGCGTCAGCTTGACCTTTTTGTCCGGCCCGATGATGAACACCGAGCGCACCGTGGCGGTATCGTCCGCGTTCGGATGAATCATGTCATAAAGCGCGGCAACCTTCCGTTGCGGATCGGCGATGATGGGATAATTCATCGTCGTTTTCTGCGTCTCGTTGATGTCGCCAATCCAGCCCATATGGGAATCGAGCGGGTCCACGCTGATGGCAACGACCTTCACGTTGCGCTTGTCGAATTCGGATTTCATTTTGGCGACCGCGCCAAGTTCCGTCGTGCAAACCGGCGTATAATCCTTGGGATGAGAGAAAAGGATGCCCCAGCCGTTGCCGAGCCATTGATGAAAATCAATTTTGCCTTGAGTGGTTTCCGCCGAAAAATTCGGCGCTTCATCGCCTAATCGCAGTGCCATAAGCCAGTCGTTCAGTTCGTTTATGCAATTCCCCTGCCCTGTTGGGAGGAGCGGACGTTGAATCTAGAGGAAAATGTCCGCGGTTTCAATGCCGAGATGCATTTTTTGCGCAGGCGAAATAAAAGCTCTCCCCCGCCCATGCTTCTCCTCATTGAAGCGAGGGAGAGAATTCAAGCTGTCAGGCGGCCAACCGGCATTGCCACGGCTCAAATCAGCTCTGAACGGCTGACCAGTTTGTTGAAAGTGCTCTGCTCGCCGTTGACTTTGCGTTTTTGGCAGAGGAAGGCCAGTTGCCGATGCTCGAAAATATCGAACCATTCCTCCCATGAAATGTGGTCCAGTGAGTGTTCGCCGCTGAAACCGGGAAAGTCAATCCGCAGAATGCCTTCGTCTTCGCGTTGATGCGTTCGCTTGACGACGGCCGGAATGCCGCCGCGGTCCTCGGCCCAATGCTGGATTTCGTCATGGTCGATGGTGATTTCCGCGTTGCCTTTGATTTGTGTGGTTTTTTTCGAGCCGCGCGATTTTTTTGCGCCGGTGGATTTCGGCGCGCCAGCGCGCGAGACGCGCAATGATTTCGCCCGGCGCGTTCCGGTTGCTTTGGCAGAGCGCGAACGGGACGAAGAATGTGAAGCAGATCTTGGTTTCATAAAATTTTGCGTTTGGCCCGGAGCAGAATCCCGGCGCTGATTTCCAATTTGAAGGCGCAACCATCATTCCTCAAATCAGGAATTCACCTACTGGAAAAAAATAAATTGCGTCAGCCAAGGAAAAATTGCTCGACACGGGGAACGGCTTTTGAGACTATTCTTTCCGTGTGGAACGGGGAGCCACACGGAAGATGCCGCCAGGCATCTGCACCCGCCTTTGGGAACGGGCCCAGTCGCGCCATGTACAACAAAAACCTGCCAAACGAGAACAACCCTTTGAAACGATGATTCAACTCCCTGAACAACCTGGGGTAGTATCGCGGATTTCCAAATCCGCAGCTTCCCGCTTTGGCGATTCCGCCTACTTGGAAACCGACTCTCTGAAATACGGAATCTCGACTGGCCAGCGTGGGATTCGGAGCCCTCAGAGATTGCCTGTGGCTGGTTGTGTCGCCTTGTGTCGGATAAATTCAGCTAAGCCGTTCCGCGCGTCATTTTCACGCGTTTTTATGGCACCGTTTCACCTTGTTTCACCTTGTTTCACCTGGTTTCACTTACTAGAAAAAAATTAACAACCGCTTCCATGAATTTTTCGAACGAAAGGACATCCACCCGACCATCAAGACCATTTTATGCAATTCACCATCCATCAATCACTTGTGCTGTTTTAAGCAATAGTGTTCGAGCGCGGATATGAAGTCGTTCCTTTTCAAAACAAGCTGCATCTACGCACTTTACGAAAATAATTGGCCGGAGTACCAATCAGTGATGGCATCGCACTCGCAAGAACCGCGTAAGCCATAACACCAACATGGGCTTCATCGTCATCATACCCATCGCCACGCTGGCGGTCTGGGCCATCTTTGCGATTGCCCGCTGGTTGCGCCGCGGCGATTTTGGCCCGAAATGGTGGCGCGCCTTTGGCGTCCTCGCCCTAGTTGGGCTGCTCGTCGGCGTTTGGTTCGCGTTTTTCATCCAATATAAGGTCGCCAATACGCATCTGGAAGGCTTTCCCATCCCGGTGGCAATTGCGACGCGCGAAAAGCCCGATGCACCCTGGAAAACA
>DASRBR010000055.1:0-12206 GCA_035653495.1 Verrucomicrobiia bacterium | reverse complement strand
CGCCACGCTTACGCCTGCTTTTTTGGCGAGTTGTTCATCGGTGAGTTTCAAGCCGCGCTGGGCCTTGCCAATGACGTCGTTGAAATTATCTTCCAATGGATTCATGCGGGCAATCTATATACTTTTTGAAAAACGGCAATGCACGTTTTGAGAAGCGACATGGTTCATTTGTAGCGCAGGCTTGCAGCCTGCTGTATCGCAGAGTTGCACTCTGCGTGCGCGATGCAAGTCTGTTGGATCATTTCTCATCTCTTTCAATTCGTCCATTCTGCCGACTACAAGTCAGCGATACAGCAGAATGCAATTCTGCGCTACTCCCTCGGCCCTGACCTCGCCACAAGAATTGCGCAACGCCTTCCTGGTCTCCCAAAGTTACGCCTGTTGCTTCAAAATTTTTTCGGCGGATTTTTTCACCATATCGGCCAGTTCACGCGGCTGGATGACCACTGCGTTTCCGCCCCAGCCGAGAATCCAGCGCTCGATTTCGTTGAGGCTGGAAAGTTTCAGACGCAGCTCCACGCCGCCGTCCTTCAACTCCTTCAGTTGCTGCGAATCGTGCCATTTCTTTTCGCGAATGTAATCGGCCACCATTTCATTGAAGCGAATGACGACTTGAAATTCGCCCTGCGCGGAATGGACGCCGAAGCTGTCGCGCAATCTTTTTTCGAGTGAAAATTTCTGCGGCTTGGGAAAAGTCTTGCCGGTTTCGCGCAATGACTGGATGCGCGCGGGAACGAACGTGCGGATGTCCTTGCGCAAATGATCGTAGCCGAACATGAACCATTCGCCGTTGATGTTGCCCAAATGATACGGATCGATCACACGCGTCTCGGACTGGCGCTGACCGGCCTTGCGATAAACCATTTCAAGCTGCCGGCGATTGGCGGTAGCCTTGCCGAGCGCATCGAAAATTTCGAGATTCAAAATCGGCTCGGCGCGCGTGCGAAAAGAAATCGTCTGCTCCCAATCGGCCATGTTCAGCGAAATCGTGTCCGGCAATGACGCGGACATTTTCTTAAATGCGCTGATGAGCGGCTTTTCGAAATTGGTGCCGCGATATTGTTGCAACGCTTTTTCGGCGACGAGCAGCGCGAACAATTCGCCTTCGGTAATTTGAATCGTGGGAAACGCGCCGACGCTGCCGTCGTAATAATAGCCTCGTTTCACGCGATCGTATTCCACCGGCAAATCCATGCGGTAACGCATGAATTCAAGATCGCGCTGGATGGATTTGGTGCTGACCTCCATCTCGTTCGCGAGCGTGGTCGCGTTGGGATAATTGCCGGCTTGAAGCGCTTGATGGATCTTCATCATCCGCTCCAGCGGCGGTCGGGCGAACGGCGTGCGCGGGGAATGCTCGCTCGGTTTCATGCTGCCGATTGGCCAGCTTACAACGCGAGCTTGGAAAGCAACTCTTCGTTGGTCTTGTGCTTCTTGAGCGCGGCAAGCAACGTTTCCATCGCCTCAACTGGATTCAAATCCACCATCGTGCGGCGCAACTTGCGGATGGCCTCGATCTGCTTGGGCGGGAAAAGTTTTTCCTCCTTGCGCGTGCCGCTCTTCGGGATGTCGATCGCCGGGAACAAACGGCGGTCGGACAATTTGCGGTCGAGCACAAGCTCCATATTGCCGGTGCCTTTGAATTCCTGGAAAATCAATTCGTCCATGCGCGAACCGGTGTCCACCAGCGCCGTCGCAAGGATGGTCAATGAACCGCCCTCTTCGATCTTGCGCGCCGAGGCGAACATTTTGCGGGGAATTTCCAATGCGCGCGCGTCCACGCCGCCGGTCATTGTGCGTCCGCTGCCGCCGTGCACGCTGTTGTAAGCGCGAGCGACGCGGGTGATGGAATCCAGCAGCACGAAAACGTCCTTGCCGGATTCAACCATGCGCCGACAACGCTCAATCATGAAGCGCGAGAGGCGAACGTGCGTTTCCAAATCCTGGTCGTTCGAGGAAGCGACCACTTCAGCCTTCACCGAGCGTTGGAAATCGGTGACTTCCTCGGGGCGTTCGTCAATCAGCAGCACCAGCACATGCACTTCAGGATGGTTGGCGGTGACGGCGTTGGCGATCTGCTTCAGAATGGTCGTTTTGCCGGTGCGCGGAGGGGCGACGATCAATCCGCGCGTGCCCTTGCCAATGGGGGTGACCAAATCAATGATGCGGGTTTCGAGCAGGTCGGGGGCGGTTTCCAGTTGAAATTTTTCGACCGGGTCAATGGTGGTCAGGTTCTCGAAACGGACGGACTTGGTGTAATCGGCGAAAGGCATGTCGTTGACCTGGTCAACGGTCTTGAGCTGCGGGCTGTTGCCGCGGTGCGGCGGTTGGGTCGGGCCGGTCACGAGACAGCCTTCGCGCAGGAAATTGCGTTTGATGGTGTCAGGCGTGACGAAAATATCGGTCGGCTTTGGATGAAAATGGTTTTGGGCGGTCCGCAAGAAACCAAAACCTTTTTCAGAAATTTCCAGATAACCAGAGCCTACTTCTGGCGCTGTATTTGTCGGTGTACTCATATTTGTCTATGTGCTTGCTTGAAGGGTCTTGAAACTATCCGCTATCCCCGAAAACTTTTGGAATTCAGAATATTTGGGAAAACTGCCGCGCCGAAGAATGCTAAACTGCTAAACCGCGCGCTTCAGTCAGACCTATTGCAGTATATCTACGCCCAAATTTACACCCGCGCAACAAATTTTTTAAACTATCTTGACCGCCGGATTTCACTTTGCCATCAGCCCCCAACCTCGGCCTTGGCTTCCGCCGCCAACGGAGTGCTGAGGTAACGCTCGCCGGTCGAGCAGGCAAACGTCACAATCATTTTGCCTTTGTTTTCCGGGCGCTTTGCAACTTCCAATGCGGCAACCACATTGCACCCGGTCGAAATGCCCACCAAAAGCCCCTCTTCCTTCGCCAAACGCCGCGCCATCGCAAATGAATCATCATTAGTCACTTGGATACATTCGACAATCTGCGGATTGCCCTTGCTGTCCTTCAGATGAAGGTTTTTGGGAATGAATCCGCCACCCGTCCCTTGAATCTTGTGCGGACCCGGTTTTAATGGCTGTCCGGCAAGGCATTGCGAAATCACCGGCGAATCCTTCGGTTCTGCCGCGATGGCTTGAAAAGATGCCTTTCGCGGTTTGATGACTTCCACGCACCCGGTAATGGTGCCGCCTGTGCCGACTGCAGAGACTACAATATCCACTTTGCCGTCGGTATCGTTCCAAATTTCTTCGGCGGTGGTTTTGCGGTGGATTTCCGGGTTGGCCGGATTGTCGAATTGCTGCGGAATCCACGAATTCGGAGTTTCCTTGGCCAGTTGCTCGGCTTTGGCGATCGCCCCTTTCATCCCCTCGGTGCCTGGCGTGAGCACGACTTTTGCGCCAAGCATCGCCAGAAGCGTGCGGCGTTCCAGCGACATCGTTTCGGGCATCGTCAGGATGACTTTGTAACCTTTGGCGGCGGCGACAAAAGCCAGGGCGATGCCGGTGTTACCGCTGGTCGGCTCGACGATGACGGTGTCTTTCTTCAATACGCCGCGTTTTTCGGCGTCCTCGATCATCGCCATGCCGATGCGGTCTTTCACACTGCCCAGCGGATTAAAAAACTCACATTTCAACAAAACGGTGGCGTCCACGCCTGCAGTGACCTTGTTCAGTTTGACGAGAGGAGTGCGCCCGACTGTTTCAACGATATTGTTATATATGCGTCCCATAGAGCCTGATAAGTGATGATTTCGAGAACCAATTGAATGTTCCTAATGTTGGCCAAATTGGAAAACCCCGCAAGTAATTTTTCGTTGCGCAAAAAGACCGAAAAAAATCCGGGAAAAATTTTTTGAAAAAATAAATTGACATATTTGCGCTCAAATTGTATTTAACTTGTTAGTTAATTAACCATACGGTTTATTACAAAAATGACCAACGATCATCTCAGCGCCACATTCGCCGCACTGGCCGATCCCACACGGCGTTCGATCCTCTCGCGCCTCACCAATGGTGAAGTTTCGGTGAAGGAGCTTGCCCGGCCCTTCAACATGAGCCTGCCGGCCGTGTCCAAACATTTGCGGGTGCTTGAGCGAAGCGGGTTGATTGTCCGCAGCCGCGCCGCACAATGGCGTCCCTGCCGTCTCAAGGCGAGGCCGCTCAAGGAAGCCGTGGACTGGCTGGAACATTACCGGCAATTTTGGGAGGAAAGCTTCGACCGGCTCGACGATTATCTTCAGGAAATCCAACGCACGAACAAACCAAAGAAGAAACAAACGCAAAAAAATAAGAGCATTAAATAAGGAACCTTATGCCCGCACGAACAAAACAGTCTCTCGAAAAAAATATTCCTAAGGAATTGGTCATCATCCGCACGTTCCAGGCGCCGCGCGCGCTGGTGTTCAAGGCGTGGACCGACCCAAAACAGATTGCCAAATGGTGGGGTCCCCGAGGTTTTGCGAGCACCGTGACCAAATGGGACGCGCGTCCCGGCGGCAGCATCCGGCTTGAGATGTGCGGTCATGGCATGTCGCATCCGATGGGCGGCGTTTTTCGCGAAGTTGTCTCGCCAGAGCGGCTCGTCTTCACCACCACATCTTTCGAAGATGAAAAGGGAAATCCAAAGCTTGAAAATTTAAACACCGTCACGTTCGAAGAATTGAATGGCATCACGGAGCAGACATTGCACGTGGTGGTGCTCAAGTCATCGCCCGAGGTCGCGCAGGCGCTCGCGGGAATGAACGTTGGCTGGAATCAAACTCTCGATAGACTTATGGAATTTGTCCTCAAACCTGCATGAAGTTCGTTTTACCAATAATTCAACTCAACAAAATTATGATGATAAAAATATTGATTGCCGTCGCAATTGTAGTGGCCGTGTTCTTTGTCATCGTCAGCCTGCAACCCTCCGAGGGCCGCATCACGCGCGAACGCGTCATGCCCGTGCCGGGCAAGGCGGTCTTTGAACAGGTGAACGATTTTCACAAGTGGCAGACGTGGTCGCCTTGGGCAAAACGCGATCCCGCCGCCAAAAACAGGTTCGAAGGAGCTGCTTCAGGCAAAGGCGCGATTTTCGCATGGGAAGGCAACAAAGAAGTCGGCGCGGGACGCATGACCATCCTCGAAAGCCGTCCTGCCGAATTGGTCCGCATCAAATTGGAATTCTTCAAACCATTCGCCTCGGTCAGCGATGCCGAGTTCGCCTTCAAGCCGGAAGGAAATCAAACCAAGGTGACTTGGACCATGACCGGCAAACGGCCATTCATGGCGAAGATGTTCTGCATGTTCGTTGATATGGACAAAATGGTCGGCGGCGATTTTGAGAAAGGTTTGGCAGGGATGGAAAGCGAAGCGCAAAAATCCGCAAAGATGTGAATGTAAACAGCGCAAACTCTTTCGCTAATCCGCAATCGCAAATAAAGAAAGTCCCTGCCTGACCTTTCGTCAAGCAGGGCGAGTTGCAAACGTTACAAACATCAATCCGAGACTTTGATGTGATCTTTTATTTTGGAGAATTCGCCTGATTTGATGCCTTTGACATTCATGATGTCCTCAGGCGATTTAAATGGGCCATTCTGGGTCCGATACTCAACGATGGCCTGGGACCTCGCCGGGCCGATGCCAGGCAACCGTTCCAAATCGCCAGCGCTGGCAGTATTGATATTGATCTGCTCACCCGCGCCCAATTTTCCCGATTCGCTGCCGGTCGGTGTTGGCGCCTGTGAAGCCCGGCTCGATTTTTCGACAGTGCCTGCAGTGCCGGTTGATTCCCTGCTCGGCTCCGAAGTTGTGGCCGTCTCTTCGGATTCAGTCGATTTTTTCTTCCTGGATGCCCTCGTGCTGGATTTGTTTTCGGCCATCGCCGTGTGTCCAAAAGTAATGTCCTTTTTGAGCGCATTGAGCTTCGACTTCGTCATGCCGGAAACCTTTTGCAGGTCGGCCGCATTTCTATATGGCCGTCCGTCAATGATGTTTTGGGCCATAGTTGGACCGATGCCCGGCAACGTTTCCAATGTGCTCTTGTCCGCGGAATTGATGTCCACCTTGGCTGCCTTTGTGGACTTCTTCGTCTGGCCCGATGTGCCGTCCTTTGCCTGTAACGGCGCTTGGAACATGACAGTTCCCACGATCAACGCGGCCATCATGATTGCCCAGCGCAGCCGGGAACCGGAGAATTGAAGTGCTTTCATTTTGTCCCTTTCGCGTATCATTGCTTGCCGTGGCGTGATTGCCTTGCGGCATATTTTAAGAGTAGAGCACCCCTGATAACGGCAAACTTCCTCAAGAAACAATTCCGGCAAGCGGGGTCAACGCCCCAAAAAGCACCCAAGGATTAAAGATGAGCAACCGCAGCCAATGCCGCGCAATTTATTATTTCTCGGAAGCGTTTTTGAGCACGACTAGGGCCCCTCTTCTGCCCTTCGAATATATCCGTTCCCGGATTTTTTGCCCGAAATCGAGCACCGGTTGAATCTGCTTGTTGACCCACTTTGACACGACCGGCGTTTTGTCCATGGCAGGTTTTTCGATGAAACGAAACGTGGCGAAGGAGAACCACACCACGACCGGCGCAATACCCATGGCGACCAGCCAATACTCCGTCGAAGACCATGAAGCGGCCCTTGCCTCACCCATGATGAAATGGAACGTCACATAGAGAATGATTCCATGCAGCAAATAAATGCTGTATGAAATCTCCCCCAATATGCGCGACACCGGGTGAATCAAAATCCCGAAGAAATCATTTCCGCACGCAACGATGGCGAATGCAACCGATAACAGCAAAACAGGCCCCCATGCATAATAAGCAGTGGCATACCATAACAAACCCAGCAGGCAGGCGATTGCGACAAAGGAAGCAATCCATGAGCCGGCCATTCGGCGCACGCGCCCGGACCTTGCCAGCGCCGCCGCTGCCATTCCGCCCAGAAACGGCGCGGCTTTCCAAAACTCCGGATAAAAGAAATCGAGTGAATAGATGTCATCCATGTTCATCAGGAGGAGTAGAAAACCGAGGCTGAACAGCGCGAGCGCGAAGTAAAAGAACGGCGGGATTCTGCCGACCAGCAAAAAAAGGAGCGGCAACGACAGGTAGAAAAACCATTCGTATGGCAGCGTCCAGGTGACCGCGGCCGTCACGGTGCGCGTGTCCCGCACGCCATTGAGCAGCGGCGAACCGAAAATCGTGAAGCTCAGCCAGCGCGCCGCATCCATCACTTCTTGTTTCAGCGGGAGTAACAAGCCGTGCCGCGAACGTATCGCGACGATCAGGAACAGCAGGCACATCGCGAAAACGTAAAGCGGCGTCAGCCGCAACACTCGCGAAACATACAATCTTCCCCAATCGAGTTGTTTTTTTCGACCATCAATCAGCTTCGAAAAGAACAAAAAACCAGTGATCATGAAAAAGACAGCCACGCTGCTTTGGCCAAGATGGGTGTAAAAATTGGACGGGGGCACGGCCCAGTCGCCCTTATGCATGTAATAGTACCAGACACAAGCGTGATGGATGAAAACCGCAAATGCGAGATAACCGCGCAGTCCGTCAATGGGCAGAAATCGCCCTTGCGGCGGCGGCTTTCCAAACCGGTTGACCAGCAGCATGGCTGCAAGCAATCCGCTTATCAAACACAGAAGCGCCGGCCATGGACCCACGGGATTCATGATTACCAGCCTTACCATGAACGTTCCAGCAACAGGTATCCAGCCTCTTTTATAATTGCCCTATTCCCCGCAGGTTCGGAGACATCCGCATATAAAAAGTATGGAAGTATTGGAAATAGAAATGTTGGTTATTGAGGCAAGGAAGGAAAGACAGAATTTTTCCAGCGTCCATCACAAAAAGCACCAACGATTAAAGAAAAAGACGGCGCGACTCTTTACGTTCGCAAATGCGGTTGCGTGGAGAGACAACGCCGAAAAATTTGGAGAAGGAACTTCTCGACAATGACGCCAATTCCAGGCTGCGCGCTTTCCGATGGCCCTGCCACGTTTAGAACAGAAATTTGCAAGGTGGTCAGCCAGTCCCCGGCCAAACGCGCACCCACCCTGTCATGTGCCGAGGGATCACAAAGAAGGAGCGGCTTGCCGTAAAGAATGGCGCATTCGAAAGTCCATGCTGTTCCGGGATCCGGCCGCTGCTGCTGGACACGCGTCAATCGGCGCAGAATCAGCGTGGCGTCTGAATCACGGACATTCCACTCGGTCCGTAAAGAACGCGGAATTTCAGGCGCTTGAGGACTTGTTTCCTCAGGGGTTTCCCGCAACGGAAATTCGCTGGGAATTTTTCCTGATTCACACAATCGGCCTGGCGGACACCACCCGCCGATCGGCAAACCGGCCGCCAATGCGGCCCGCAATGCCGCTTGATCAACTCCTGTTTGACCGCCGCAAATCACTTTCATGTTTGTAGCATCACTTGAACGGCTTTCTCCGTGGTTGCACGAAAATCGCCAATCCGCAATCCCTCAATCGTGTCTGCCATCGGTCCGCCAACCGTTGAACACCCGCTCTCAATTGGCATTGGTCATGCTGTTTTGGAATGCCCGGCGATGTCTATTGCCGAGATTCGAAGAGATAATTATGAACGAAACTGATGCAAAACCTTGGCTTGCTACGAAATTGGCCAAAGCGTCATTCTGGCTGGCTGTCGGCGGCGGAATTGCCGGGTCACTCTGCCGACTCGATATCTTGGGCAGAAGTGTACAGGCGGACCTTGCGTTTTTGACGCTTGTATGCTGCCTGCTTGCCATGCTGTTCGCGATTGTCGCATTAATCCGCATCAGTGCAGCGGATGCCAAAAGCGTTTTCACGCCGGCCTTGTCCGGTCTGCTGCTTGGCCTTTATGGCGACATCATGCTTGGCCGGTGGGTCCGTGCGAATTGGGGCAAAAGTGCCGCCCCAACCAGCATCAATCTTTGGATCAAGCCCGGCGCCCGCCACCGTCCAAATCACGACGACACTGGTCAACCAGCAGCCGGTTTCTAAAATAAAATTCGAATGGCCTTCCTTTGAAAAGATTCCATATCTCGTTCCTCGTATCCAGAGCGAGGCAGCTCGCGAAAAAGGTGAAGACGCGGCGATGCTCCGCGCGTGGGCTGCGCATTTGGAAAGATTTTATGCGACATATACGAACACGTTTCTTAGCTCCAACAAGCTCCATGAGATTGACCTTCTCGACCCCAGGCTGATCGCCAGCTTTGATGACAACGAAGCCATTCGGCGTCGCCGCCTGGCCAACGATTACGCAGATGCCTGGCATAAACTTGACGATGCGGTTACCACCTTCTCAGGCTCATTCTACGATGACATGCGCAAGGAACAAATCTCCCCCGAGCGAACCAGCGCCGAGGCCCAGGCACTCATCAATTTTGTCCAAAAACCGGAAACAGCGTCAAAAATGGCCTCGTTGCGAAAGCTCTGCAAAGCAGAAGAGGACGTCGGGCGAGGATATAACTATGCAGTAAGCGCCGTGTTTGATTACGGAAGAATGGTCAGCAGAATGCCGAACCCGGGGCCGGGATTCCGAAAGCAAATGGATGATCAGCTTGGAAAATTGAAGGAGACAGAATTGATTGCGTCCGAAATCCGTCATGAGACCTTGGCCTGTTTGGGAAATTAGGTAACTGCGGGGGCGCATCCCAACCCTCAAAATCGTAAATCCTCATTCCTAAAAACAATAAGTCCCTGCCTAACCTTGCGGTCAAGCAGGGACAAATTGGGGGGTGGGAGTTCGCCGAGCTCTCTTTCCCATGCTGGCATTTGGCGCGCATTGGCTGCCAGCTTCCCGACGCCATTCTCCACGGCAAGCGGAGTTCTCTCGGCCTCATAGCAGGGCCGTCCAGCGCCTTGCGGTCGCTGAATTTTGAGTGAGGCCTCTAAGCTCGCTTCGGCTGGCGTTTGCGGACGCCGGCTTGCGAACCAGGTAAAGACACGTTTGTGACTGCGGCTCCGCGTCTTTACCATTAGCACCGGGTCGGCCACCGATTATGTCGGTGCGTTGGCCCAATGCCACGGGTCTTGCCTCTTATCTCTCAGGTTGTCTTTCGCTCACAAGCCAGCGGTGCTTTTTTCAGCATCGCCGACGTTTTGGAAGGTTGACGAGGCTTGCCTGCTCTCGAATCCTTCCCGGCCCGGACGCTCTCTTTGTTTCGCCTTTCGGCGCTTTTCGTTTTTGGCTGATTCCCTTTCGGGAACCGCCAGAGCTGCCCGTTCCGTGCTGGCGCACAGTAACAACCGTTTACCCTCTGGGTAACTGCGATTCGCTCAAGCTCGAAACTTTCTTGAGCTACTTGACCCGGCTCAACGCGGTTTCTACTTCGCGTCTTGCCGCTCAGTCCCTTTTTCGCGTTTACTGACGGCGCGCGAACGCCGCCAGAGGAACTGGTGAATTCTGCCTCCGTCGCCTGCCCTTTCGGTCCGGTTTCAGAGGGGATGAGCCAACCAGCCTGGCTCAACCTTTCCCCAGTTGCCTGGGATTATCCCTGGAGCCGCTTCCACTTTCTTTCGTCTGCTTCCGCCTGCTCCGGTTCTTTCAATGAACTGGGAACAGATTATCAGAGTTTCTAAATCCAACAATGAAATGTTATTCACCCAGTTATTCACCGAATGCGCCTCCGAACAACTGGTGGATAACGCATTTGACCCAATAAATCCGGGCTCTTTTGCGGATCCGACCATCCGATTATTCACCATAAAAACCGTGAAGAAACGCCGCGGTGAACAACTTCCTTTGGACACTTTGCGGAAAAATGTTGCGACAAAAAAACCGTCCTGTGCGGACGGTTGATTTGGAAACGGATTTCGCTCAAGCGGCGACCGGCTTGGCCTTCTTTTTCGCCTTTGCGGCTGAAATTTTACGCTTGATGTAAGCCTCGCGACGTCTGCGCTTCTGAACTTTGTTGCTTTGTCTGCCCATAAAATAATCAATCTTTACTTTTAATATGCACTGCGGTTGTGTAGAGGACTATGATTAGAAAGTTTGTGGTGTTCAATATCTATTTGACGGTGGCGCTCGCGCTCGCGCTGGCCACCGGCTGCCAAAGTTTTCACAAGGACAAAAAAAACAAGGACAAGGCCATCATTCAACTGCATCAGGAATCGTCCGGCGGCGGAAGCGACACAGAAACCGTTCCCATTTTTCGCGAGCATCCAATCCTCGTGACGGTGGACAAGGAACCGTTCCTCGACAGCGCCGACGTGACTGATGCAAAAGTCCTCGAAGACATGGGCAGCTTTGTCATCCAGCTTCGCTTCAACTGGCGCGGCCAGCAGATTCTCGGCGGCGTCACCACGGCCAATCGCGACCGGCGCATCGCCGTTTTTTGCGCCTTCAGCAATGGCAAGCAAAAGGAAACGCGCTGGCTCGCTTCGCCCGTCATCACCAAGCCCATCAACGACGGCATCTTCACCTTCACGCCCGACTGCACGCGCGCGGAAGCCGATGCCATCGTCAAAGGACTCAAGCTCGAAGCAGCGGATATCAAAAAGCAGGACGAATTTTGAGCACCTCGTATTTTCGTAGAAGTGGCCGGGGGCTGGAAAGTCCCCGGAACCCGCACACTCGAAAGTGTGCGCTACGTAGCGCAGGCTTTCCAGCCTGCGGGTTCAGGCGACTTTCCAGTCGCCTCAATTTTAGTTTGCTTGCGCTGTTTTTCATCATAGCCGGTTCCACCGCGCGCGCGGACCTGTTTCAATTGCCCACCGCGAATCACGCCCTCTATGAACCGGGCGGAGAGGAACGCTTTTTTGTCGGCACAGTCGGTAAGGGCTGGCAATCCGGCACGTTCGGTTGCGTCCGTTCCGACGGCCACCAAATCCACGAAGGCCTGGACATCCGCTGTTTGCAACGCGATCGGCACGGCGAACCGACCGACCCGGTGATGGCAACCGCCGATGGAACGGTCGCCTACATCAACACCCGCCCCTCGCTTTCGAATTATGGCAATTACATCGTGCTGCGGCATCTCATCGAAGGGATGGAAATTTATTCTCTATATGGACACTTGCACAGCGTCCGCGAAGGCTTGCGCGTCGGCCAGGCGGTCAAGGCCGGTGAAGTGATTGCCATCATGGGCCGCACGGCGAACACGCACGAAGGCATTTCCAAGGAACGCGCGCATGTGCATTTCGAGTTCGACACGTTCGTGAACGATCATTTCTCCGAATGGCATCGCAAGACTTTTCCCGGCGAGCGCAACGATCATGGCAATTGGAACGGCC
>DASRBR010000054.1:0-3908 GCA_035653495.1 Verrucomicrobiia bacterium | reverse complement strand
GCCGCAGTGAACACGCTTTCCACGCTCGACAATCGCCCGCCGCCGCAAATCCAAAGCGCACTGCCGCTCGTGCACGAACTGGATGAACTGAAACGCCGGCGCATCGAATGGGAAGGTTTGCTTGCGGCGATGCTGGGCGGGGCGGTGGCATTGGTTTATGGAGCCATAGCAGTTCTGGAATTTCGACAGAATCTTTATGTCGGCGCATTACTGCGAAGCTTCGGCTCGCCACCCGTTTTGCTCTTTCTGAAATATTTGTTTGAAAATATTTTGCTCGTGAACTTGGCCGCGATTCTTGCGCTGACTTTGACCGCGATGCTGCATTCGGCCATTTTTGGCGGACTTGGTCTGCCGACCGATGCGTTGAACAGCTCAGGCGGCAATCCCTACACCAGCGCCGCGGTGCTTTCGGTTTTCGTGTGGATAAATGCCGGCGCGTTGCTCAGTTCATTGCCTGTCGCCATCGGCCTGCGCCAGCCAGTGGGCGAGATTTTGAGTTAACTAACTCGTGTGAATCGGTAAATGATCCAGTTGTTGAGTAACGCAAGAGGGTATAAAATCCAAAGAAAGAAAAAGGATTCAATCATTATAATCAGCAGCATATGGAGTATGATTCCATCCTCCAGCCCTTGCCTTCCGATGATTTCCCAGGAAAGTGGAAGCAGGAGACCAAAGAGCCCAGCCCCCAAGAATATCGAAAGGAATGGAAGCGCGTACCAGCCAGGTTTGCCGAAACAGCGGGAAATTAATGGATACATCACATTCCCTACGAACAAGCCTGTGATGAGCGCATCAACTAAATGGGGAAGCCAGAATTTGCCAAAGATGGGGATTGCGTAGCCGATAACACCGGCTACGAAAAACCATGCGAAACCCGACAATAGCGAAACGATTTGGCAGCGCATCATCACATTAGAAGATAACATAGCCACTGACCAAAACGCCTGGGAGTGCATCCGGCCTACAAAAGCATGATATCGTCCGTTCTGCAAGCCGTGTGCCTTCGCACGGCGATTGGAAGTGTTTGATAATGTCGCTCAAAAAATTCGAGAGCCTCCTCACGTCGGCTCCTACCAAGAAAATATTAAAACAACTTCGGCTGATTTCCCGCGCCCGGCGTGAGCTTTAATTTTTTGTAGCTCGCTTCGGTGGCGATGCGGCCTTGCGGGGTGCGTTGGAGGTAACCTTCCATGATCAAATACGGCTCATAGACTTCTTCGATGGTGTCCGGTTCTTCGCCGACGGCGACGGCGAGCGAACTGACACCCACTGGTCCGCCGCCAAACTTGGTGATGACTGCTTCCAAAATCCGTTTGTCCATTTCGTCGAGGCCGTTCTCGTCAATTTCCAACATCGCCAACGATTTGTCCGCGATGTCGGCGGTGATGCGGCCATCGCCGCGCACTTGCGCGAAATCCCGTACGCGCCGCAACAGATTGTTCGCGATGCGCGGCGTGCCGCGGCTTCTGCGGGCGATTTCGCGCGCGCCCTTGTCATCTATCTCGATGTTCAGCAAACGCGCCGAGCGCACCACAATTTTTTCAAGCTGCTCGGAATGGTAATAATCGAGCCGTTCGCGGACGCCAAAGCGCGTGAGCAGGGGAGCGGTGAGCAATCCGCTGCGGGTGGTCGCGCCGATGAGCGTGAAACGCGGCAGGTTCAAGCGCACGCTGCGCGCGTTCGGCCCCTGGTCGATGATGATGTCGAGTTTGAAATCTTCCATCGCGGGATACAGATATTCCTCGATGGTTTTTTGCAGGCGATGGATTTCGTCGATGAACAGCACGTCGCCTTCTTCGAGATTGGTGAGCAAGCCGGCGAGGTCGCCCGCCTTTTCAATGGTCGGGCCGCTGGTGCTCTTCAAATTTGCGCCCATGGCCTTGGCGATGATGTTCGCGAGCGTCGTTTTACCAAGCCCGGGCGGACCGCTGAGCAGGATATGGTCGAGCGCTTCGTTGCGTTGACGCGCGGCAGTGACAGCGATCTCGAGACGTTCCTTGACCTTTGGCTGGCCGGTGAATTCTGAAAAGAGCGAGGGCCGCAACGTCATTTCCAACACGGCATCGGGTTTGGTCAACACATCCGAAATCATTCGCTCGGCCATGGAACAATAATTTGCGGAATCAGCAATTGGGAACAAGCCCAAAGGAGGCAAAGCCTGAAACAAAGTGATTCAATTACTGTTCTGGAGTGGGGACTGGAAAGTCCCCACAACCCGCAGACAAGAATGTCTGCGCTACGTGGCGCAGGCTTTCCAGCCTGCGGGTCCGGGCGACTTTCCAGTCGCCCGCCCAGTTTGGGATGAAATCCGCATCAGTCTTAAGAATCATTTCAATCTTAGCTGAAAAGTGCTCAGCGCTTGACCTCCACCAAGGCAGGAATGAATATCGGCGGAAAATGTCAGGCGCTCCTCCAGCATTTTCAACTGTCCCCACAAAAAAGTTTTTTCTCCCGCCTTGGTCCTGGCCGGTGCTGGTTTCGGTGCTGGCTTGGGCCATAATTTTTTTGGCCATTCCTCCGAGCAAGCAAGATTTCCCGCTGGGTGATGACTGGGCATTCGCGCACAGCGCCATTTGGTTTGCCCAAGGCCGGGGCATTCATTACATCAAATGGGCGAGCATGCCGCAATTAGGGCAATGGCTCTGGTCGTGGCCCTTCCTGCAGGTCATTCCCTGGCCGAATTTTGCGTTGCGCCTGGGAGTCATTGTGCTGTCGTGGCTTGGGCTGGCAGCTTTTTGCGATCTGCTCTGGTTGGAAAATGTGCCGGTGCGACTGGCCGTGTTCGCGACCTGTGTGCTGGCGTTGAACCCGCTTTTTTTTGTTTCCCAAGGGACTTACATGACCGATGTGCCCGCGTTGTCGTTTGCGTTGCTGGCGCTGGATTTCTATTCGCGCGCCATGGCCGACAAAAATGTTCGCTGGCTTCTGCCGGCAACTCTCTTTGCGGTGCTCGCGGTCATCACCCGGCAAACGATGCTGGCTCTTCCGCTGGCGGTCGCCGTGCTGGCTCTGCGAAACCCGGAAATCCGGCGAAACGCGGCGTGGCATCTGTGCATTCTCGTACCCTTGGCGGTTTGTCTTTACACGGCGTGGTGGTTTTCCCGGCAGCCTGACGTGGTGGTGATGCGGGCCAAATTCAGGCCGGAACAAATGTTACTTCGTCCATTTGTGGCTTTCCATTTGGCAGGCCTGACCGTGGTGCCGCTGTTTTTTTTGCGATGGTGGAAAGGGAACTGGCGCCTGTTTCTCGTGCTCTTGGCGGCCGTCTTTTTGGTGGCGGGTCATTACATGCTTGCGGCGCGAGTGCCTTATGGCGGTTTGTTTCCTTATTACGGCGGGATGCTGAGCCTTCAGGGAACGTACTCGGAAGGATTGGTTGCAGGTCAGCGCGATATTTTGCTGACGCCCGCTTTGCGATTCGGCCTCACAATCCCGGGTTGTGTGGGCGCGGCGCTGATTCTCACCGCCATTTGGCAAATGTTCCGGGACCGCAAATTTCCGGGCTTGCTCCTGGTGTTCACACTGATGCAGTTGGCAATATTGCTGGTGCTGCCCGCGTTGATGGACCGTTATCTGGAAGTCCTGTTTCCGGGCGCAATTCTTCTGGCCGCCACGCAATGCTCTCCGAATGGCATTGAAAGGCCTGGGAGAATTGGATGGACTGCCGGGGTTGTGACTGTTGCCGTGAGCGGCCTGATTGCCATTGCATTTTCTCACGACTTGCTGGCATGGAACACCGTTCGCTGGAACCTCGGCCGCGAAGCTGTTGCCAAAGGCATCACGCCAGCCGATATCGAAGGCGGTTTCGAATGGAACGGCTGGTATGAAAGGAACGATCCGGATTGGAAGCCATCCTTGGCTCGCCGGTCGGCAGCGGATGATGATCCAGCTTCGCTAACGCTTCCGTT
>DASRBR010000053.1:0-16996 GCA_035653495.1 Verrucomicrobiia bacterium | reverse complement strand
GGGTTTCGCACCCTGTTCCAGTACTGGCTCCGAGGATCACCACCCGGAACGTTATATGGCCGCGGCATTGGATTGGCTGGATATTGCGGCTGAACAACGGGCTGCGGGGCTCCCGTTACCCCCGGCCCCTCGCCTGGTTCTTCTGCCGCCCCGCTCGGTTCGACGTTGATGGTCTTCACGATGAAACCGTTAGGTGAAGTGGCAAAGCTCCCGAGCACCTGCGCCAGTTCCGCGCTGAAACAACGGAACTTCACTTCATAAGGCGCCAGTTCCGCCAGCGGGGTTATTTCGGTTTTTTGCGACAGATAATCGGACTGGTTCTTGTCATCGGTGGAAACCATTTCGCGGCGGATATAATCGAGCGAGTTGACTCGCGCGTCGAAGAGTATCTCGCTGATGGCTTTGATTTCGCCCAGTTGCACCGCCAGTTTGTAAAGGCTGCTGTGGTCGAAAATCATAATCTTTCTCTGCGCCTCGAACGTGAAATAATAATCCTTGGGCAGGTCCACGCTTTGCTGTTCGGCATCGTGGTGCAATTCATTCACCGTCACACGCAGAGCAGACGCAAAGTCCGAATCTCTGAGCTTATTGCTCTCCAAATCGGGTATCGGGGCGATGCCCTCGAAATACGGCTTGGTCTTGGTCACGAAGCCGCGGATGGCCAGCGCTTCTTCCTTCGCGGCTTTTACGTTGTTGATCTTCTCATTGCCCGGATGCGGGTTCAATGTGGTCAATCTCTGTAATTCGGCGTATTGCGACTGGAGTTTGTCGGCAAGCCCGCCCGCTGCGGAAATTTGAGTGTAGAGATACCAGCCGCCGGCTCCCATCAAGGCAACAGCGATGAAGCTTCCCAATACAAAACCTAAATTTCGCTTGATCCACTCCATATTATAGCTTGATCGGCTTTTTCAACTTGATGACCATGCCGAACGTGAAGGTTGGGGCATCGGCTGTTATATCATTCTGCCCATCCAGATGCGTGCCCACCGGGTCGAACAAAGGCGAACCCTTCAAGGCCGCCTCGGTCGCGTAATAAATATCGTTGTCCGCTGTCGGAGAAATATTGTTTAGGTTCACACCCCGAAATACCACGGTGATCTCTGAGACCTCATTCGAAGCACCCTTCGCAGTCGCAGTCGCGGCCGCTGGCGCTCCGGGGGTCACCCCGGGAGGACGCCTGCTCATAAACATCCGGTTGCGGGGATCATCCATGTTGATTCCCGGCGGTACGCGAGGGTTATAATTATACGTGCCAGTGCTCCCGCCAGGGCCGCCGGCTCCGCTGGCGGCACCCTCCTCATTGTTCGCCGTGATGAATTTTTCAATCCAGACGCCGGTGTCCGTGTGCAACTTCCCTTTGGTGTCCGCTTCGACCTGGATCATGAGCTGGTGCAATTCGGTCAACACCTCGGGCCAGTAATAACGTTCGTCAATCCACGCCGCATATTGGTCGGCGATGGCCTTGGCCTTCTTGCGGTCGGCATCGGCGCTCTTGAAGGCGACTTCCTTCTGTTGCAAGGGCGTGATCTTCTCATTCAGATGGTCCAAAGCCTCCTGGTAAATCGAGCCGAGTTTGTTGAACACCCAGCTCGTCAGGAAAATCACCAGCGCCAGGCTGAACACCGTCGCGATAAAATACGGCTTCTTCTGGTTGAACTGCACCCAGTTCAACGTGCTCTCCGGCATCAAATTCAATTCCACCGGGCAATGCGCCAGGTTGCGCAGGCCCAAGCCCACCACTTCGCCCAGCGAATGCGCCACGCGCGCCAGGTCCTCAAGATTGATCGCCGGATCAATCTGCACGTTGCGGAACGGGTTGAAATATTCCACCGGCACATTCAACTTCTCCGCGAAGAACTGCGCCGTGTAAGGCATCAGCGACGCCCCGCCGCACAGGAACAACCGTTGCGGCGCCGAACCGCCCTGCTGCCCGCGATAAAACTGCATCGTCTGGTTCACCTGGATGTGCAGGCGCGTCATGAACTGCCGCGCAATTTTCGAGATCGCCGCCTGGTGCGGATTTTCCGGCTCTTCATAAGCGCCGCCCAAACTCACAAACCCTTCGCTGATCTTTTTCGCCTCGGCTTCGGCGAACGGCAGCTTCGATTCCTTTTCGAAATCCGTGGTGATGGAATTCGCGCCAAGGTTGATGCTGCGGGAATAAACTTTCCCCTTTTCGAAGAACAACAAGTTGCTCGTCTTGGCGCCGATATCCAGCAACATCGTGCAATCCTCAAGGTCGCCGTAATTGTAACGGAACGCGTTGCACAACGCCGCGGACGAAACGTCCGCCAGTTGCAGGCGCAACCCCGCAGCCTCGGCCACGCGGAAAAGTCCCTCAACGATGTCCGACTTGATCGCCACGAGCAGCACCTCCAGTTCGCCGGTCGCGGTCGTTCCCATGATCTGGTAATCCCACACCACTTCCGTCAGCGGAAACGGTACGTTTTGCTGCGCCTCGTATTGGATGATTTGCGTGATCTTTGAAGAATCACTGATCGGCGGCAGCTTGACGAACTTCGAGAAAACATGAAAACCGGGCGCGCAGACATTGACGTCCTTCGCGCGAAAACTTTTTTCCGCCAGCAATTGCTGCAGCGCCTTCTGCAGGACAGCTTCGCGCGTTTCCTCCTTTGCGCCTTCCGCGCCCAATGGTTTGAGGGCGTATTCCTTCAGCCGCAACCCGCCCACTTCGTTGACTTCAAACTCGGCCACCTTGAGCGTCCCCGCTCCAAAATCAACCGTCAAAAATGACTTCGCATTTAACATTCTGTTCTTTCCTGCGACAAAATACGGCCCGCTTTCGCCCCGCCAAACCTGTCAATCAAAGGTAATTCGTGGTGGTTACTGAAAATCGGACACATGGTCAAACATAAAATAGATTTTTTTGATGCTTTCATTCTCAGCGGGAAAGTTCACGGCAACTGCGGGCATGACATCAGTTTAGTTTCTACACGGTTCCCGCGCGCATGAACAGATATAAATATTTTCTTCGCAATAATGTTCATCGCCGCGCTCACACCTTCCCCCGAAAATATTCAATGGTCTTTTTCAACCCCTCCGACAGCGGGACCTTCGGTTCCCAACCCAGCAACGTCCTGGCCCGCGTGATGTCCGGACGACGCTGTTTGGGGTCGTCCTGCGGCAACGGCTTGTGCACAATCTTGCTGCGCGAACCGGTTGCCTTGATGATTTCCCGCGCGAACTCCATCACCGTCATTTCGTGCGGATTGCCGATGTTCACCGGCTCGCTTGTCGGACCGTTCATCAAGCGGTAAATCCCCTCGATCAAGTCCGACACATAACAGAAGCTGCGCGTCTGCGTTCCCTGCCCGAAAACCGTTATCGGTTTGTTCTTCAAAGCCTGGCTGATGAACGCCGGGACTACCCTCCCGTCGTTCAACCGCATCCTCGGCCCATATGTGTTAAAAATACGCACAATGCGTGTTTCTACCGCATGTTCGCGGTGATACGCCATCGCCATTGCCTCGGCAAATCGTTTGGCCTCATCATAACAACCACGCGGTCCAATCGTGTTTACATTGCCCCAATAGTCCTCCTTCTGGGGATGGACCAGTGGGTCGCCGTAGATTTCAGAAGTACTTGCGAGCAAAAAACGTGCCCGCTTGTTTTTGGCCAGTCCAAGCGCCTTGTGCGTGCCCAGCGAACCCACCTTCAACGTCTGGATCGGTATCTCCAAATAATCGATCGGGCTCGCCGGTGACGCAAAATGCCAGACATAATCCACCGGCACATCCAGGAAAATAAATTCCGTCACATCCTGCTGGATGAACTTGAAATTCGTGTTGCCGCCCAGGTGCGAAATGTTGTCCACCGACCCCGTCACGAAATTATCAATGGCGATCACCTTGTGCCCGCGCGCCAGCAACAGGTCGCACAGGTGCGAACCCAAAAAACCCGCGCCGCCCGTGACTACAGAAGTAGGCTGCGTCGGTACAGAATTTTTACGCTTCTTCGACGTCATTAAAAAATAGGCGTGCATCCTAGCGTGAACTTTTTGCGATGAAAGCCAAAAGTGGAAAAGTTTTTATGCGCAGAAAGTCGGAGAAGAAGAGTGTTAACCAGCAAGGCACCAAGAACACCAAGAGGATTGAGGATAAGGATGGAGGATAGAAATGATTTCCCGAAGGATTCAGAAGCGGTTGCAAATCCTTCTGAAAACCCCAACGAGGATTCGTCGCGCAGCCCCAGGGTTGGCCCGATTCAGAGAGGGCCTACCCTGGGTTTCCGAGTTAAAACCCAACTCACTTTCGAGCGAAGCGAGGCGAGCGCAGCGAGCATCTCAGGAAAAACGTAAATGCGTCAAACATGTCCCGAATTGCCAAACAATTTAAACCGCGCTTGGCTATTTCGGATCCTTATCTCTAACTTCAATCCAAATTAAATCTCTGGCATGCTTGCAAAACGAAACATCGTCGTGCTCGGTGTTCTCATTCTGATCGCGATCATTTGCTTTGCTTTTTGGAATGCGAAACCGGGTCCCCCTAGCCTGCTTTTTCGAGGTTACGCCGGCCTCGATACGAACGGCAATCAAATCGCCAGGCTGGAGCTAACCAACGCGAGCCACCGAACGATTTGGATCCCGATGGGTGGACGCAGCCAACAGCAGTCAGCTCCCGTTTTGATGATGTGGTTTCTGGACAATAAGGGAAATCTGACATCACCGCACTATCCGAAAAACCCTTTTGCATATCGCCTGATTGGCGGCAAAAGGCTTGCCCCGCACGAATCCCTCGCTCTCAACTGCGAACTGTCACCGGCAGAGCCGTTGCAAAAAATTGGAATCCAATATTACACGGGCCATATACGCGACCAAAAGGATTTCATTGCCGAAGTGCGTCGTCAGGGGACAGTGACTTGGGTTCCGGCTCTAAAGGCACCGACTTTCAAGGAGAAAATTCTTACTTATTGGTACGATTTCAAACACCGCTTGGCACATTTCGAGTCTCACCAAACCTGGTGCCCTGATCCGATTTCCTTCCAGGCCGCTTCATCTTCCCCGCCGATTCATGGACGACCGCATATGGCGGGAAAAACGAGGGTGGAGGCTGGAGAATAGAGGGCAAACGAGTCGGCCGCTGTCATCTTCAACTCAAGTTGCTCATGTTCAGCTACTTCTCCGCGCCTCGGCGTCTCCGCAGTTAAAAAATGGCGTCGTTTTGGCAGGAAAACAGCCCATTTGGCTTGTAGGGAAAATAGTGTTTTGTCCTACACGACAACTACATATGTAGTTTTAAAAGCAGCAAACCCGCATGAACATTGGTTTAAACCCGCTTTTTTTCACAAAGATTCATCAAATAAAAAAATGCTGTCAAACCTACGGTACGTTTCATTTTCAGGAAGTCGCCATGGTAATCTGGTCCCAAATGACCATTAAAAATGGATTGGTGAATAGGACGAATGGGACGGATAAGACGTCGCCACGCGAGCGAGGTGCCAGGAGCGCCAGCCTCCGGCCCGGCATTGAATGCGTGATTTTCACACATTTGTGTCCCCGACCGTTTCACCTTGTTTCAGCTTGTTTCACCTTGTTTCACTTAAGGCAAAAATTTTGTTCGCGAGGGGGCGTTTCACTTTCGTTTCACCTTGTTTCACCTGGTTGCACTTTGACCGGGATATTCCGGGATATTCCGGGATATTTTAAAAAAAATTTGAATCGCGGGCGCCAACGACCTAAAGCCATGAAACATCGAACGCCCAATATAGGGAGCGCGGACACCACTGTCCGCTCATTCCAAACGTTCAAAGTTCCTGATTTCCCTCATTTGGGCGTTCGATGTTCGACGTTGGATGTTCGATGTTTCCGAAATGGGCCGGCCGCTCCAACCAATTTAGGCTATGAACCATCTCACCCTTGACGCCCTCCGCAACCGTTGCCACGCTGCCATCATGCCGCGCAAATCCAGTTTAGAACTGCTCCTGAAAAAACTCTTTCCAATCTTTGCGTTCCTTTTGCTGTTGCCCATCGCCGCTTTTGCCGCGCCGCGTCCGAATTTTCTTTTCGTGCTGATTGACGACATGGGCTACGGCGATTTGTCCTGCTACGGCGAAACGCACATCCAGACGACCAACCTCGACCAGCTTGCGCGCGAAGGAATCCGCTTCACGCAATTTTACGTCAACGCGCCGATCTGCTCGCCCTCCCGCACCGCGCTGACCACCGGCCAGTTTCCCGCGCGCTGGCGCATGACTTCCTATCTTTCCGACCGCAAGGAAAACGCGCGTCGAGGCATGCCGCAATGGCTTCCCACCAACGCGCCCACTCTCGCCCGGACGCTCGAGCAAGTCGGTTATGTCACCGGCCATTTCGGCAAGTGGCACATGGGCGGACAACGGGACGTCGGCGAAGCGCCACTCATCACCGAATATGGTTTTCAAAAAACGGTGACAACCTTCGAAGGCTTGGGCGATCGCATCCTGCCGATCCTGGATGCTTACGACGGCAAGCCGCCGAAGAAATACGATCTAGGCCTGATGAGCGAAAAATTAGGCCGCGGCAAAGTCACCTGGATGGATCGCTCGACGGTGACGAGCGGTTTCGTGGAGCATGCGCTGGATTTCATCAAGGACGCGGAAAAAAACGGCAAACCATTTTACGTGAACGTCTGGCCGGATGACGTGCATTCGCCGTTCTTTCCGCCCAAGGCGTTGCGCGGCGACGGCAGCAAGAAACAACTTTATCTTGGCGTCGTGAAGGCGACCGACGAGCAGTTGAGGCCGTTGTTGGATTATATTCGCGAAAGCCCGACCTTGCGCACGAACACGCTCATCATCGTCGCCAGCGACAACGGACCCGAACCGGGCGCGGGTTCGCCGGGACCATTTCGCGGGCACAAAGGCAATCTTTATGAGGGCGGCGTCCGCGAACCGTTTATTGTTTGGGGACCGGGGTTGCTGGCGAAGGAGGCTTGCGGCACGGTGAATGACACCTCGGTGATTGCCGGCGTGGATTTGCTGCCTTCGATCGCCACTCTCGCCGGGACGCATGAACCGTCCGGCGTGAAATTCGATGGCGAAGATTTCAGCGCGACGATGCTGGGCAGGGAAAAACAACCGCGGACCAAACCGTTGTTCTGGGTGCGTCCTCCCGACCGGCCCGGCGATGCGCGCAACGCATGGCCGGACCTTTCCGTCCGCGACGGTGATTGGAAATTGTTGATGATGGAGAACGGCAGCCGCAGGCAATTGTACAATTTGGCCGACGACCCGCGCGAAAAAAACAATCTCGCCAAAGAAAAGCCTGAAATTGTCGAGCGATTGTCGAAGGAGCTTTTGGATTGGCGAAAGACCTTGCCGATCATGTCGCCCCCGCGTTGGAAGCCGAATCAATCCACCACCGGGCAGGACAAGACGCCCTCCTGATCAGGCGGAAATCTAATCCGGTGGAACAGTTTGAGAGCGAAGTCGGTTTAAGATGGATTGCGGCGTTTCTCGAACCCTCAAATCCAATCGCATCCTCTGACGCGAGAAATCGCTGGATGAAGTTTTCTGCAATTCGTCCATCACTTCATGCCATTCAAAATATGTTGCCTCCCTAATGTAGCAGTCGCTGGTAAAAAGTATGCGATACAAACGACTATTTGTCGGCACAGGTTGGAAAGGCAAGCCACTATCTATCCTGAACAAACAATAGCAAGTGTCGAAATCATAGAGGCAAAAAAATGCGTTTGTGTTCGTTCCCGGAAGAACATAAATGGGGCCGTCAAAGACATCCTGCCACAAACTTACGTTTCCTTTTCTTCCTGATTTCATCTCGACCCGCATTTTAGTGTTCGCCTCCGGGAAAATGTCTCTCCACCAGTGCGGCTTGGTCACATGGATGCGCAACCCATTGCTCAAGTCGATATTCTTGACCTTTGGCATCAGCAGGTTTGGGGCTATGACAAGAAAAACACCAAGAAAGATAAGTTTGATTATGTGCTTTTGCACGCACGTTCCTTCCGCCGCTTTTCAAAAATCTCTAAGCACTCACCTTGCGCCCGACCCGATGAGCACGATCGGAACGGTGCGCCACATGATTTTCAAGTCGAGCCACAACGACCAGTTGTCGATGTATTCCAAATCCAGCCGCACCCAGTCCTTGAAATCGGAAATGTTGTTGCGCCCGCTCACCTGCCAGAGACACGTCAACCCGGGCTTGACGCTCAAGCGCCGGCGATGCGAGACGTCGTCAAATCGTTTCACCTCGTCCACCGGCAGCGGGCGCGGGCCGACAAGGCTCATCTCGCCGCGCAGCACGTTGAAGAATTGCGGGAACTCATCAATGCTCCATTTGCGCAGGAATTTTCCGATGGGCGTGACGCGCGGGTCGTTCTTGATCTTGAAAACCGGGCCGGACATCTCGTTGAGCGCGGCGAGCTCCTGTTTGCGCTGTTCGGCGTCCGTCGTCATTGTGCGGAATTTGAAGATGGTGAACGGCTGGCCGTTCAGACCGCAGCGTTTCTGCCGGAAAAGCACCGGGCCCGGCGAACTCAGCTTGATCAGCAACGCCAGGATGGCGAATGGAATCGAAAGCAAAATCAAGGCAAGCAGCGCAACCACGAAATCGATCGCCTGCTTCAAAACGCCCTGCCACGAGGCGTCCGGCGTGGTGCGGAACACCAGCACCGGTTTGCCGTGGAAATCGTCGAAACTCGGATGCGAAATTTGTGTCTTGAAAAAGTCGGCCACCAGCCAGACTTCCACCCCTTCCAGTTCGCAAACGCGGATGGCCTGCTCCACCTTCTCAAAATAATTATGCCGCGCGTTGAGAATGACGCCATTGACCGAATGCTCATGCAACAGTTGCGTAAGTTCGTCCATCGAAGTGGTGTTCAGGTCCAGTTCCGCAAGCACAACCATGGCATCGTCGGAGGCGGACTTGAGTTCATCGCGCATGCGGCGGGTTTCCTCGGGCGTGCCGACAAGGATGTATTTGCGCTGTAATTGCGCCAGGGCAAATTTGCTTCTCAAGCCGGACCGGACCAGTTCTTCCTTGATGCAGATCAGCAGAAAACAAATCGTCCCCTGGAGCACCGCGACGCCGCGCGGCATATCCACGCGGAAAAAGTACAGGAACAGGACCAACGCCACTGTCGCCATCACGCAACCCTTGAACAACGGCCAGACTATTGTGCGCCTGGCAGCCAGCAGCGGACGGTCATAAAAGCCCTGCGCTTCCAGGACAAGCGGCCCCGCAACGATCAGCAGCAGGTAAAGCCAGAAAAAATATTCAAAAGACCCGACCTGCCTCAGGTTGAAAAACTCGATGATGTCCGGGTCCGAGCGAAGAAACCACGCCAACCAGAAACTGGCGCCGAACAGCATGGCGTCCAGCACCTGGGAAATCTGCATCTTGATCTGGCGATTGCGGCGCAGCATGGTTTTTTTGAATCAACAAACTATCCGACCAATGACATTTTTATTTAAACGGCGCGCTCAGCGCAAGCGCTTCGGGCTTTGCCCGCACCAACAAGCCGTCAGTGCGACCCTGCGGTCTGGCGCGCTGCAAGTTCCCCGACGGGCGCGCCTGCAGCCAGTTGAAACTGCGGCACGGCAGCGGTGATGAATTTCTTGATCCGCGCATAAGTCTCGTCTTCTCCGCCGGGCGGGCATACACCCATGCAATAGACATACGCCCAGCGTTCCAGCTCGCCTGTCCACAGCAAATGAGTTGCCATCTTGCGCATCAGCGACCAATGGCCGGCGGCCAAATCGTTGTCTGCAATAAACCAATAGACAAAAACGCAGCTTTGCTTGGCCGAATTGCCGCCCTCGGTGCGCACGTCGCGCGAGCAGACCAATTTATTGACCTGCAGATCGTAAGGATGCGGCTTTTCGATGCGCACTGTCTCATAGCTGGAATGCCCATTGTCGATGTTCCAACCCTGGCCGGGCAGGCAGATTTGCGGTTTGTGGATGCTTGTGCGGTCCGTTCCCATCAGCACCACGTTCATCAGGAGGAAATCGTCCTGCGAGCGCGCATAAATCCTCGTGCCGAAGCTGGTGTCCTGCGGCAGCTTGTCCAAAACCGCCTGTTCCATGGGAATGGCCTTCGATTGATAATCGAGCACGTGTACCGGCAGGTAAATTTCCAGCCGCTGACTATTGGCTATGGGCGAAGTGATAATCCCCGGCTTCGTGAGCGTTTGATGCCGGCTCATCCCTTTGATTTCCCAGGCCGCGCCGGCGATCATCAACAGCGCCACGATCAAAATGATTCGGTTTTGTTTCATCAGGTGGATGGGGTTGTTGTCGCCGTTGATGGAGGAGCAGCCTCTGGTTCAGCCAGCCAGCGTCCCAAAAGATACACGCCGCCAAAAGCGAGCAGATAGGGAACGATGCTGAAAAACCAGTTCTCATGGACAAAATTGCCCGCCTTCTGCCCGGATATTTCCGCGGTGAGGATGATGCACAACATGCGCGCCACGTTGCCAACCACCGCAAGCGGAAACGCCGCCAGCATCATCGTGATGCGTTTCCAATTTTTACGGAAGGTCAGGAACCCATAAATTGTGCTAATCGCAAGGACAGCCACCATGCTGCGCAACCCGCTGCACGCCGCCGCGACTTCATAGCCATAGGTATGAGTGGAATTGAACAATTGCGTCCCTTCCCGCACCACGTCCAGAAACAGGATTTTGTTGCAAATGAATTGCACAATCCTTGCCACCAGATGACGCAACGGAAAAGTTATCGGCTCGCCGATCGAAGCGATCGGGATGCAAAACGCGAACAGAAAAAATGGAAACAAACTCGCCCGCAACCAACTGCTTCCCCATGCCAAGCCCATTAGCGCATACAAGCCCGCAAAAAAAGCCACGATGGATACGCGCGGTTGCTGGAGCCGGTAACCAATGATGTGCAGCAGCAAAGCCCCCGCCAGCAGCAGCAACCCCGGCCACCACGAACGGATTTGCAATGCCAGCAATTCCTTCCGTTTCCACCACATCAATGCGATCACCACGAACGGAATGTAATTTCCATGCGCATCCTGCCCATCGCTTTGCGAGCTGTTGTACGCGTTGTACATCCAATGCATCAGCGAATTGGTGTTCGTGTACCCGAAGGTGCTGTTGCCCAGAAATTGAAAAAGCAAAAGCCACGCTGCCGCCAAAACGAAGAAAAGACCCTTGTTCGGCAATCTTTGCCAGCAATCGGCAAACTCCGCAGGAAAAGCACGCAACCATTCGGCAACTTCCTCGGCCAGGCTCGGCCGCATCGCGACGGTATTTTGCTTGCTATCCATGATGGTGCGCAATCGGTGCTGATTTGACCACGGTCAGGTGGCTTTGCTCAATCAAATTCGCACCGTTAGAGCATTTGTAACGAAGGACTTGGGAACCCACATGCAAGCGTCAAATTCAGTAATTAACCCGACAAACCTAGTGACTCATCGCGTGAGGCTTTCTGAAAACGAGCCGACAGGAAGTGCTTGCAAACCAGCCGATAACAGCCAGGCCGTACCGTGAGGTGCAATCTATATTGATCAGCAACTCATTCAATTCCTGAGTTCCTGATTTCCTAATTTCCTTCTTCCCCCTCCAAATCACTTCTTCTTCGTCATCTCGTCGTAGATCCAGCGGTAGGTCTTTTCCAATCCGTCACGCAACTTCACATTCGGTTCCCAATTCAGATACTTGCGGATGAGCGTGTTGTCGCTGTTGCGGCCATTGACGCCCTTGGGCGCTTTCAAATTGTAAGAGCGTTTCAGTTTGATGCCGGCAATCCCCTCCACGATGTCCACCAACTGATTGATGGAAACCAATTCGCTGCTGCCCAAATTGATCGGCTCCAAAATATTGCTCGCTAAAATCGCCTGCGTTCCCTTCAGGCAATCGTCAATATACATGAAGCTGCGGGTCTGATGGCCGTCGCCCCAGATCTCGATCTCATGTTTCCCGCTCAACTTCGCCTGGATGACTTTTCGGCAGATGGCCGCCGGCGCCTTTTCGCGCCCGCCTTCATAAGTCCCATTCGGCCCATAAACATTGTGATAACGCGCCACGCGTGTGTTCAGTCCGAAATCTTCCCGGAAATGGCGGCACATCCGTTCACTGAACAATTTTTCCCAGCCATAGCCGTCTTCCGGCATCGCGGGATAAGCATCGCTTTCCTTGAGCGCCGTCACGTTGGGATCGGTCTGCTTGTCCGCGGCATAGACGCAGGCCGACGATGCGTAGAAAAATCTTTGGACGTTGTGCTTCTTCGCCGCCATGCAAAGATGCGTGTTGATAAGCACCGAAAGCATGCAAAGCGCGCGGTTGTTCTCGATGAAACCCATTCCACCCATGTCCGCGGCAAGATTGTAAACCGTATGCGCGCCGGCCAGCGCTTTTTCGCAGGCTTCCTTCTCGGAGAGGTCGAGCTGCAGGTTCTCGACCTTCGGCGCGCGTTGATACCATTCGTCGAAAGGCTTGATATCCACCGAACGAATGTCCGTGTGGCCCTGGCGCAAAAGGTCCATCACCAGGTGACCGCCGATGAATCCGCCGCCGCCGCAAACAACAATTTTACTCATAATCTTTGGATGAAAAGTTGAGCGTGAAGCCTAATTGGGAAGAAAAATTATTCAAGCGCATATTTCTTCAACCCCGTCCACTGGCAAAAAAAACGGAACGCGAACAACGGATTGTTCCGCAAATAACGCCGCCAAAGACGCCGCGGCTCGCAGCAAAGCCGGAAAAACCACTCCAATCCGCTGCGCTGCATCCACCGCGGCGCCTGGCGCACCCGTCCCGCATGAAAATCAAACGCCGCGCCCACGCCGAACATCAGCGTCGTGTCGAACTTGTCTTGGTATTGCGCCATGAATTTTTCCTGCTTGGGCGTGCTCAAGCCCACCCAGATGATGTCCGGTTTCTTTTCCGCGATAAGCCGGATCAAATCGCTTTCCTCCGTTTCGTTCAATGGCCGGAACGGCGGCGTGTAACTGCCGACGATTTTGATGCCTGGAAATTTTTTTTCCAGGTTGCGCTGCAATTCCTCGGCCACGCCTTCGCCGCCGCCATAAAGAAAATGCGTGTAACCATGATCGCGGGCGTATTCGCAGACCAGCAGCATCAGGTCGGGGCCATAAACGCGGTCCATTTGGCGAAACCCATTCAACCGGCCAATCCAGACCATCGGCATCCCGTCCGGCGTGTTCAGGAAGGCGTGGTTCAAAATCGCGCGAAAACCGGCGTCCTGCTGGGCTTCCGTCACGCCATGCACACCGGTGACGCACACGTAACCCTTCCTTTTTTCCGCCAAAGCGCGGCCCACCGCCTCAAGCGCGAGTTGCAGATTGATCGCGCTCAGGCCGACACCCAAAACGTTCACCCGTTGGTATGGACTTGCACCCGTCATACAATTCGCCGGCAAATTTTTTTTCTAAACCGCAGCGAACCATGACCGTACCATCCCCCTGCAACCGCTTTCAAGAACCAAAAGGATTAAGCTGGCCGTCGCCAACTTTGTACAAACTTTTCAAGCGCGTTTGCATTACCATGATTTTGGAGTGCGGTGGCATGACACCGCCTTTCTTCCGGGCGACATGTCGCCCGGTTCCAAAGCGCGGACGTGTCCGCGCACTCCAAAGTCGTAAAATTTCACCATCCTGTAAATCTTCCACATCCGCCTTCAATCTGAGACCAAAGGTTTACCGACGCCTTGTCAATGCACCGAATGTTTGCCACAGTGTTTCTTAATGCAAACCGGAACCGACGCTGAAAACCATGGCCCCAAAAAGTCCATGGTTTCACCACCGGCAGGCAAGTTTCGGGAAATGCTTTTGGACATGGCGAGCAAAGTTCTGCCGCACGACACCCAAAACACAACGTGTCCGCCAGCAGCCGTCGTGTGCGGCGAAGGCCCCGTCATCATTGTGTGCTCCATCATGCGTTCCGGGACGCATTTGCTTTTGGACTCGCTGTTCAACAATTTTCCAACTCTTCGCCGCGCCCCGCTGTTCATTGATTTCGATGCTTATGAGCGCGGTTCTCTTCCGCTTGAGCCCATCGTCGGAGTCACCGGCGCCATCATCAAAACCCATTATCCTCAAACTCCTCTTAAGCCCGCTTATGCAGCCGCGCTCGCGGAAATCGCATCTCGCGCGGTCGTTTTCAAACCAACTCGACCCGCCAATCAAGTCCGAAATTCGCTCGCCAAGTGGGAAATGCGCATGAGCATCGAGGAATTCGCGGAACTGGAACGGCGCTTTGACAATTTCTGGGCGCCTTTCGCTCCAAATGTCGTGGAGTTTTCAACTCTGCTGGATTCCCAAGGTGTTTCGCAATTCCTCCAACTTGTCCAGCAACGCACCGGATTCAAACCCCGCGCAGGCCGGCCCATGATGCCCGCGCATTCGCGTTTTGGCGTTTACTTGGACAAGGCCCTGACGCGCGTGCTCGGCTGTCGCGTCCGCCGCGTTAATACCACCATTGGCTATCGTGTCAGCCCCAAAAACCGCCCGTAGGTTTTTTCGAGCAATTCGCGTTTCCTTTCCCAGGAAAAAACATTGCGCGCCCGTTCGAATGCCGCCCGTCCCAGCGCCAGCCGCCATGCCGGTTGCGCCTGCAACCGCTCAAAGGCGCGGGCAAAACCGGCTATCGTTTCGTCGGGACGTTTCACAGGTATTTTGATGGCGGATTGTTCATCCACCATTTCCGCCGGTCCGCCCCAATCGCAACAAACCACGGGCAACCCCGACGACATGGCTTCCAAAACACCCGACCCGCCCGAGTCGCGCAACGCGGGGAACACAAATGCGTCCGCTTCCGCGTAATGCCGCGCAACTTCCGCATACGGAACGCTCCCGGTGAAAGTGACATTGCCGTTCAGTCCGGCCCGTGCTGCATCATATTTCCAATCCGCCAACGCCGCCCCCGAGCCCACAATTTTCAAGTTCCAAATTGATTTCGGCATCTGTTTGAGAGCATCGAAAACCAGCGGCATCGCCCGCGTCGCGACGCAGTTACCCACGAACAAAAGTTTCAATGGAGCGTTGGGAGCAGATGCTCGTTCCGGCGGCGGAGCAAGTTCTCCCCGAATGGCATTGGGAGGAACCACCATGCAGCGCGAACGGCAATGTTCCGGCAGAAAATCCAGCGTGGTATGATTCGAGACAAAGAGCGCATCGGCGGCGCGCAAAGAACGCTGCACACCCGGCTGGGCCAATGCGAGCCGGTTGATCGTGCCGCGCATCGCTTCCGAAGTGCGCAATTTTCCCAGCCAGGGCCCAAATCCCGGCGGGCAGGATTCGCCGCCGGCAATTGGCCCCCAAATTTTCGGTATATTCCATTCCGCGGCCAGGAACGGGATTCGGAATGTGTGGAAAGTCGTTTGATGAACCAGCTCGAATTTGTTCTCCGAGTGCAGTTGGTTGGCGATTCGTAAAACCTTGCGATGCCAGATCAATTGCCGGAACCATCTGCCCAAAGTATTTCGATCTCCGATACGATTCACCCACGCGGGCACGCCCACGCAAACCGCCCGCACTCCCGTTTCTTTTGCTTTCGTTTGAATTGCCGCCTCAAATCGGTCCCAGGCCAGCAATGTCACATCGTATGATTTCGATGCCTGCTCGGCCCAACCCCACCCCAGCCAGTGTTCGCCCCCGCCCGCCGGATTGCAGGCAAACGCGATCATCAACACCTTTGGGCGCGGTGCCTTCATGATGGCTTGCGCCCGACTAGGAAGATATGCCTGGCCGCCAGTTCTTCTCGCGAATAGCGCTTGAAGATAGGATGAATTTCGGCCTGGTCCAGCAGCGCAAAATCTTCCGGCCGGCCCGGTTCGACAATCGCCGCCGCCACTTCAAATCCGGCCGACTCCAATATTTCGCGATAATCCCGTTCTTTTAGCCGGTTGTAGGACATCATGGGCGAGTTGATCCACTTCTCCCACGTTTCATCCGAATAGCGCAACGAAAAGAAAGGCGATGTCTTGCTCTCCAACCCGTCGAACAATTGCCGCAGATGCTGTTGCGCAAGGAAATATCCGCCCGGCTTGAGCAACCGGTGGACCGTCTTCAGCAGCAACGGCATCGTCGTTCGGTTCATGTGGTGCAGCATGTGCGTGGCGGTCGCAAATCCCACCGTGTTCTGGATTTCATTGGCAAGCTCATCATACGGCGCGGCGTAAATCATCCCCAGCGGCTCCAATGTCTTCTGCAATGACAAACCTTTCGGCGGCACAACCGGGAGACGGGCGAATTTCACCGGCATCTTCGGCGCAACCGTGCGAAAAATTTCCGCCGTCTCCACCACCGCTTCCGGTTTCATGTGCTGCGTGATATCCACCAAGTATTGTTTTTTGACGCCCAACGCGTGGAAGGACATCGGCACGCTCGGCAACCAGCCCGATCCGAGGTCAAGGTGTGTCGCTTCCGCGAGCCATCCAGGGGGCGTATTGGAAGACAGCCAGTTCCAATACATCAGCGTCTGTTCGATTTTGCCCTGCAACCGTTCGGCAGTCTGGGTGGTGCTGTTGGTCAGGTTGCGCTGGGCGGCGTAATAAATCGAATGGCCGCCCGGGATCCGCGACAGGGCCTGGAAAGCCATGCATTTGACGAACCAATTCATGCGCTTCGTTTCATTTGCAAACTATCGGCATTAAACAACAATTTTTGATATTCGCTTATCTTAAGAAAAGAACAAAACCTCACCAGCGGAAAATTTTTCATATTTGTCAGGTTTGCAGGTAAAAATGGAAGACCTCGTTGCGCCGCGGCAGGTGCTTGGGCGACAAAGTCTTTTGCCACGAACTGCTGGACAGATCAGCCAACGCGCCTGCCTTCGGAAAACTCCGAAGGAGTTTCGTCACTCAGCCCAAGGTTGCCCAGCCCATCTACTGGTCTTGATGGGCTGGGCTACCTTTATAGCACTTCCAAAGTTATTCATCGTTGCGAGGAGAGCCGGCAGGATTGCTCGCCGCAGTCAACGGTGAATAACTTTGCGCGGCGTTTTGCGCCACCTTGTGCACAACATCATCGCCGTGCCGAAAGGCATGCGGTCAC